>NZ_JBEXZD010000045.1:0-55201 GCF_040628575.1 Streptomyces sp. NPDC006393 | reverse complement strand
GAGCAGGTGGAGCCAGGGCTTGGCCGCGTAGCGGGAGGCACTCGTGCCGGTCACCGGGTCTCCTCCCACCTGAGCTGGATGCGGTTCATGTTCGTCAGCCAGCGGTCGGGGTCGGCGGCGCGGGCCTGGTAGAAGCCGGCGACCTCGGGGTGCGGCAGGATCAGGAAGCGGTCCTCGTCGATGCCCTTGAACAGGGCGTCGGCCACGTCCTCGGGTTCGATGGCGGTCGGCTGGAGCACCAGGTCGCCGGCGCTGCCGGTGGCGGCGAGCATGTCGGTGCGCACGCCCTGCGGGCAGATCGCGTGGACCTTGATCCCGCGGTGCCGGTACGTCAGCGACAGCCACTCGGCGAAGGCGTAGGCGCCGTGCTTGGTGACGCTGTAGGGGGCGGCGCCGATCATGGTGAGCAGTCCGCCGCGGAGACGGTGGCGACGAACCGGCCGCTGCCGCGTTCCAGCCAGGCCGGGAGCAGGGCCTCGGCGGCGCGGACGTGGGCCATGACGTTGACGTCCCAGGCGCGCGCCCAGACGTCCTCGCCGCAGGCCTCGGAACCGCCGGAGGCGACGCCGGCGTTGGCGCAGTAGACGTCGACCGTTCCGCCGAGCGCGTCGCGGGCCTCGCCGATGACCGCGGAGGCGTCGCCCGGCAGCGCGATGCCTCCGATCTCCCCGGCGACGGCCTCGGCCCGCGCGGCGTCGAGGTCGTTGACGACGACCCTCGCGCCCTCCGCGGCGAACCGGCGGGCCAGCGCGGCCCCGATGCCCCCTCCGGCCCCGGTGACGACCACTCCCGCACCCTGAACGGCTTGCACCATCGGTCTCCTTCGACACGGCTGCGACGCACCGACGCAGCGGCTCTGCCGCGCCACACTAACCGGTCGGTATGTGCCAGGGAAGAGGCGAACGACGCCCGGGCTCCTCCAGTGGTGTGGACCATAGACGGTGCCGACGGTTCGTTCCCAGCCACCCGGGGCGCGCGCTAGCGTGCGTGACCATGACACGTGCAGCGATCACGGAGGTCACCGCATGAAGCTGTCCAGGCGGAGTCTGCTCGCCACCACCGCCGCCGTCGCGGCCTCGACCGTCCCGGCCGCACAGGCCCAGGCGGCCCCGCAGGGGCGCGGCCGGCCGCTGCGCACCGGCTTCGAGCGGCTCGCGGCGGGCGGCTACGCGCAGCTCGCCGGGCAGCGGGTCGGCATCGTCACCAACCCGACCGGCATCACCCGGGACGTGCGCCACATCGTGGACGTCATGCACGCCGACCGCCGGGTGAACCTGGTCGCCGTCTTCGGCCCGGAGCACGGCTTCCGCGGCACCGCGCAGGCGGGCGGCTCCGAGGGACGCTACGACGACCCGGCCACCGGACTGCCGGTGTACGACACGTACCTGAAGAGCGGGCAGCCGCTCGCCGACGTCTTCACCGCCTCCGGCGTGGACACGGTCGTCTTCGACATCCAGGACGTGGGCGCGCGCTTCTACACGTACATCTGGACGCTGTACGACTGCATGGAGGCCGCCGCGCTGGCGGGAAAGCGGTTCGTGGTGCTGGACCGGCCCAACCCGGTGACCGGGCGGGAGGCGCTGGGCCCGGTGCTGCACAAGGAGTTCGCGACCTTCGTGGGACGCCAGCCCATCTCCCAGGCGCACGGCATGACGGTCGCGGAGCTGGCGCGGCTGTTCAACGGGGAGTTCCTGGCCACGCCGGTGCCGCTGGAGACGGTCCTGATGACCGGCTGGAAACGGTCGGAGTTCTACGACGCCTCCGAGCTGCCCTGGGTGCCGCCGAGCCCGAACATGCCCACCCCGGACACCGCCCTCGTGTACTCCGGGACCTGTCTGTTCGAGGGCACCAACCTGTCGGAGGGCCGCGGCACCACCCGCCCCTTCGAACTGCTCGGCGCGGAGGGCGTCGACGGGCGCTGGGCGGACGCGGCGAACGCGCTCGGGCTGCCGGGTGTGCGCTTCCGGGAGGCCTACTTCGCGCCGACCTTCTCCAAGTTCCAGGGCAAGACGGTCGGCGGCGTCCAGATCCACGTCCACGACCGGGAGGCCTACGACCCCGTGCGGACCGGGATCGCGCTGCTGGTGACCGCCAAGCAGGTCTGGAGCGGCTTCGCCTGGCGCTCGGACAACTGGATCGACAAGCTCACCGGCTCCACGCGGGTCCGCACGATGATCGACGCCGGGGCGGACACCGACGAGGTGGTCGCCGGCTGGCGGGACGAACTGGCCGCGTTCCGCAGGGTACGCGCGGAGTATCTCCTCTACCGATGAGCCGGGAGGCGATTCCTGTCCCGGATGAGCCGTGACGTATGGCCAACTCCCCCTGTCGGCAGGACGATGCACCACACATCGCACCGCTTCGGGGCACGAGGGGGTCGGCAGCCATGGCGGATCCGGGGATGAGCGTGGCTCCCTACTGGGAGCTGACCTTCGACGCGGACGGGGACGTGGACGGCCCCGAGCGGGACCGGCTGCTCGCCGGGGTCACCGCCCGGGGCGTGCGCGACCTGATCGTCTTCGCACACGGCTGGAACAACGACCGTTCCGGCGCCACCCGCCTCTACAGCGCCTTCTTCGCCCCCGTCCCGCGGCTCGCGCCGGCCGCGCGGATCGGGTACGTGGGCGTGGTGTGGCCGTCGATGCGCTTCAGCGACGAGCCGATCCCCGACTTCCCGCGCCCCACCGTCGCCGGGCCGGTGCCCCGTCCGGCTCTGGACAAGGACACCCGGCACGCGCTCCTGGAGACCTTCCCGGGGCGGGCCACGGTGGTCGACCGGCTCGCGCGGATTCTGGACCAGCATCCGCGCGACGAGGAGGGGCTCGAGGAGTTCGGGCGGCTGGTGCGGCTGCTGGTCGAGGTGGTGCCGCCGGGGCCGCAGGGCCTGTTCGCGGCGGACACGGAGGCGGAGGGCGTGCCGCAGAGCGAGCCGGGTATCTTCTCGCGGCCCACGGCGGACGTCTGCGCCGAGTTCGCGCAGGCCCTCGCCCGGCTCGAGGCACCGGAGGGACGGGAGTCCTTCTCGCTGCCGAACCCGTGGGACGGCGCCAAGGAACTGCTGCGGCAGGCGACGTACTACGCGATGAAGCGCCGGGCGGGCACGGTCGGCGAGCGCGGGCTCGGCCCGGCGGTCGGCCGGCTCGCACAGGCGGCGCCGGACCTGCGGATCCATCTGGTCGGGCACAGCTTCGGCGGGCGGCTGGTGTCGTTCGCGCTGCGCGGGCTGCCCGCGGGGGTGCGCGCGGTGAAGTCCGTGACCCTGCTGCAAGGCGCCTTCTCGCACTACGCGTTCGCCGCCCGGCTGCCGGACGACCCGCGCGCGGGCGGGGTGCTCCAGGGCCAGGAGCACCGGATCGACGGGCCGTTGGTGTGCTGTCACTCCCGCTACGACTCGGCCCTCGGCACGTTCTATCCGCTGGCCTCGCGCATGGCGGACGACGACCGGTCGGTGCTGGGCGTCGACGTGGGCGCTGCGCTGGGGGCCAGGTGGGGCGCGATGGGGCACGACGGGGTGCAGGCGGTGCCGGGCACGCGCGCGTGCACGCTCGCCGCCGCGCTGGGCGCGCCGCTGCCGGCGTCCGGGTGTGTGAACGTCGACGCGGCCGAGGTGGTCCGGCGCGGCGGGCCGCCGAGCGGCGCGCACAGCGACATCGTGCACCCGGAACTGGCGCGGCTGGTGCTGGCGGCGGGCCGCGTCCGCTGACCCGCCGCCAGACCCTGTCATCGGACTCGGGCGGGCGTCACCGGTGGGAGGTGAACTCCACCACCTGCTGATAGGTGGGCCGGTTCTGCCAGCTGATCCGGTAGTGCTTGATGCCGCCCAGGGGACGCTGGGCGATCGAGTCGGCGCACCACTGGTCGCCCGCCGAGCACTGGTCGTCACCCGGGTAGACCTGGGCCGCCGTCATGCCCGCCGCCTGCTTCAGGGTGCCGAGCAGGACGTCCCGGCAGCCGGAGAGGCTGCCGCCGCCGCAGTACTTCTGTGCGAGCGGTCCCCGCACCGGCTCACCGAGCACCGCCCGGATGTCCTTGTCGACATAGCTCCACCAGCCGTACTGGAAGGAGCTTCCGGCGTGCGCGCCGGTCGGGCCGTGTCCGGCGGACGGGGCCTCGTCGACGGGCAGGTTGCCGGTGAAGGCGGTGTACAGGTCGCTGCCGAGGCCCGGTTCGAACTCGGCCTTCACCAGCAGCGGCCACCAGGCGTCCAGGATCCGGATCGCGTCCGCGTCGGCGTACGTCTTCGAGCCGGCCGAGGTCTCGGTGCGCCGGGCGCCCGCGGACACCCAGGCCCGCAGTTCACTCACCGCCGTCGCGGTCGCCGGGTCGGTGACCTGCGCGCTGTCGATCACCTTCAGCAGCTTCGGCAGCACGTCCTCGGCCCGCAGATCGGCCAGCGCCGCGTCCGCCATCGCCTTGGTGAGCGCCGCTCTTGTCACGCCGCCGGACGCGGCCAGTTTCTTCACCCGGTCCTCCAGCAGGTTCCCCCGGTGCACCGACCCCTCACCCCAGGGCGCGGCCGTGTAGTCCTCGGCCTGCTTGTTGTTCCAGGAGATGTAGTAGTCCTGGTCGATCGAGTTGGGGTGCGCGGAGGGCGGGGTGTACTCGGCGGTGTTGGTGGCCGGGTCCCAGTTCCGCCACTCGTACGCCGGCCGCGCCCACACCGGGAACTCGGCGTCGACGCCGCTCGCCCGCACCGGGTTGTCGCCGCTGTTGTAGTAGGCGGTGTGCCGGGAGTCGGCGTAGAACCAGTTGAACGTGTAGTTGATGTGCTGCGCGGCCTGCTGGAAGTCCTGCGGGCCCTTGACGAAGCCGGGGTCGTTGAGCATCTGGAAGCCGATGATGGAGTCGGCCTCGTGCAGATAGGAGGAGCGCAGGGTGGTGTAGGCGACCTTCTTGCCGCCGACCGTCGCGCGGTACTGGACCGGGCCGTACTCGGTGCGCCACACGCGCATGGTGTACGAGCCGGCGGCCGTGCCGTCGGCGACGGTGGGCTTCCAGGCGTTCTTCCGCTCGACCTGGTCCATGGCCGTGCAGGTGCCGTGGTAGAGGTAGTGGTGGTCGTCCTGGCACAGCTCGACGGCGTAGGTGTCGATGATGTCCTGGCCGGAGGTCGTGGCGCTCCACGCGTAGTCCTGGCCGCGGCCGAGCTCGACGTACATGCTCAGGCCCGCGAAGGAGGCGCCCCGGGCGCTGATGCCCGGCCCCTGGATCTCCTGGAGCAGCAGCAGCTGCGGCGCGAAGTAGCCGGTCTGCGGGCCGAAGACGGCGACCGGGTGGCCGCTGGCGGTGTGCTCTCCGCTGACGACGAGGGCGTTGGACATGCCGCGCCGGGCGGAGGAGAGGGTCGTCTTCGCAGCCGTGGTGGCGGCGCTCCTGGCGGCGGTGGTCGCCGCGCTGCCGGTGCGGTCGTACACGAGCGGCTCCTGGGTCACGGAGCCGGCGTCGGGCAGTGCCTCGCCCTGGGGGCTGTCCGGTTTCGTCGCGTACGGGAAACTGCGGCCGTCGTGGACGGTGAGGACGGCCTCGGGATCGTTGCGCTCACGGAAGGACTCCCAGACCCTGGTGCCCTCCTCGACGCCGTACTTGGCCTGGGCGGCCAGCAGGGACAGGGCGTTGTTCACCTCGCCGCCGCCGCCGGAGCCGAACAGCGAGCCGACCACGGAGGCCAGCGCGACCAGGTCGGTGACCTTGAAGTGCTCGATGGTGCCGGCGTTGGTGATGGCGTCCTTGTGGCCGGTCAGGACGTACTCGCCGGGGAAGTAGCGGCCGGAGTCGGAGGCGTCGATGTAGGCGTTGACGCCCGCGAGGTAGGCATTGACGTCGGCGAGGGCCTGCTGCCCGCGGGCGCCGTTGTTCGCCACGGCGTTGTCGATCTGCGCCTGGAGGTCGGCCTCGGTGTACGGGGCGTTCCGGTAGAACTGCTGCTCGAGGCCCTGGTTGGCGGGGGCGCCGCCCGCGAACGAGGTCAACTGGCCGCGGCCGACGTGCCGGAAGACGTCCATGAGCCACAGCCGGTCCTCGGCTGCGGCGTACCCGGCGCCGAACTCGGTGCCGTAGCGGGTGGTGCCCGTGATGTGCGGCACACCGGTCTTCTTGTCCCGGACGATGGTGACGTCACCGCGTCCGGCGGGTTTCTCGGTGGAGGCGACCTGGTCGGCGGGGACTCCGAACGAGGCGTCGTCGAAGAAGGCGTTCACCTTGTCGTCGGTGAGTGCCGGGTAGCCCTTGGCCAGGTCCGCGTAGGGGCCGAGCTGGTCCTCGGCGTGGTCGGGCTGGGTGCCGAAGGCCTGGTTGAGGAGGATCTGGGCGAGCGTGGCGTTGCCGTTCTCGCCGGGCGGCAGGATGTCCGAGCACCGGCCGCCGCAGTAGTCGTTCGCGGCCGTCGCCGCGGGTCTCGCCTCGGCCGCCACCGCAGGGGAAAACGGTGACAAAAGACCGGTAATGAGGACGCATACGGATGCCGTCTTCAGGAACCCGTGGAATCTGCGGGGAGTTCTCACTGTGTCGAGCGCGAAGTGTGGGGTGCGCCGTGGCATGGCAGCAGCTCCTCCCGACGGGGGTGGGGAGGGACGTTACCGGCGGTATCCCCGAGTTGGAAGATGAGCATGCGTCACTTTTTGGAGTCGTCTCGTGGCGGACATGACGGTCAACCAGGGCGAAGTTATGGCGGACATCGGAAATCGGATGGAGCCGGATCGCCGGTCGGCACGTCTACTCGGCGACGTCCGTACGACGACTCCGTACGACGGACCGTGCGACGGGCCGTACGACGACGCCGAAGTGACCGAAGTGCAGGTGCAGGTGTGACGGAGGTGCAGGGCGATGGCCGGTTTCCGGAGTCTGGCGAGACAGGTGAGGGACCCGCGGTGCGATCTGGCGCTGCGACGCTACTCACTGCGCAAGTGCCTTGAGCGGTTCGCTCCCTACGGGCACAGGGCGACCTGGGACCATCTTTGCTCCCGGGCCGGGTTCGGCCCCGAGGACCGCTCCCCCGACCCGGTGCGGCTCGTGGCCGCGCTGGAGGAGCTGGAGGAGGCGCGTACGGTGTGGCTCGACTACGAGGTCGAGTTCGCCCGCCGCCGCAGGAAGGAGAAGCACGACGGGCTGCGCAGGCCGGGCAGCGTGGACGACTGGCACCGGCTGACCTGGGGTGGTTTCGGGGTCGCCTGGTGCGACGACCCGCGGGTGCACCCCGCCGAACCGCTGGCCGAGGTGCTGCGCCGGCTGATCGCCGCGCTGGAGCGCGAACCGGGTGCGGCCTGCCCGGTGTGCGCCGGGGAGCGGCTGGTCTGGAAGTACGGCCTGGACCACGAGCCGTCGACCGGGCCGGTGTGCGCGGACTGCGGCATCCTGGTGCCGCGGCCCGTCCTCACCCCCGAGGCGCTGGGGTGCGCCAGGCGGGGCAGACTGCTGGTGTCGGCCTGAGGAACACGGCGAGGGGTGCGCAGGGGGTGCCGCACCCCTCCGGAAACGGGGGAACCGTCCGGTGATGCAGGTCTGTCTCAACGGGTCCCGCACGGCGGCGGACGGCGCGGTGGTGCCGCTGACGCCGGAGGCGATGGCCGAGTCGGCGGCCGGCGCCGTCGCGGCCGGGGCCACGGAGGTCCATGTCCACCCCAGGACGCCGTGCGGACGCGAGAGCATGTCGCCACGCGTGGTCGCGGCGGCGGTGGAGGCGATCCGGGCACGGGTGCCGGTGCCGGTCGGGGTGACCACGGGCGCCTGGACCGAGCCCGATCCGGCGGCCCGCCCGGCGCGCGTGCGCGACTGGCCGGTGCTGCCCGACGTCGCCTCGGTCAACTGGCACGAGCCGGGGGCGGAGGAACTGGCCGCGGCGCTGCTCGCCCGGGGCGTCGGCGTGGAGGCGGGCGTCTGGTCCGGCACGGACGGCGCGGCCCGGTTCGCGGCCTCGCCGCTGGCGCCGCGCGTGCTGCGCGTACTGGCGGAGGTGACGGACCCGGCCCCGGAGACGGCCGCGGAGTCCGCCCGTGCGCTGCTCGCCGAGCTGGGTGACGCGCACGGCCGCCCGGTGCTGCTGCACGGCGAGGAGGGCGGCGCGTGGCCGGTGCTGCGGCTGGCCGGCCGGCTCGGTCTGGCCACCCGTATCGGCCTGGAGGACACGTTGGTCCTGCCGGACGGGGAGCGGGCCTACTCCAACGCCCGGTTGGTGGCCGAGGGACTCGTTCAGTACGGGTCGGCCCGGCGCTCGTCGTAGCGGCCGGCGTGCCCTCGCTCGTCTTTGGCGCAGGGCGGCGGCACGGGAGTCGGTCCCGCCGGGCCCCGTACGGCCGGCCCCGGCCGGGAAGCGGGGATCGGCAGGCTATCAGCGGCTAATCCGCTCGCTCCACCCCTTTGCGGTCCGGACAGTTGGAGGCGATGAGACCCGCGTGAGGACCGTGAGGAGAGTCCCGATGTCGACGCTGCGCGTCACCGCCGAAGTGCTGACCGTCCACCCGCATCCGAACGCCGACGCGCTGGAGCTGGCCCAGGTGGGCCTGTACCGGGCCGTCGTCGCCAAGGGCGTGTACCGCACCGGCGAGAGGGCCGTGTACATCCCCGAGCAGTCGGTGCTCCCGGCCGCGCTGATCGAGGAGCTGGGGCTGACCGGGCGGCTGGCGGGCGGCAACCAGGACCGGGTCAGGGCGGTGCGACTGCGCGGCGAGCTGTCGCAGGGCATCGTGTGCCGGCCGAAGGCGCTGGCGGGCGTCGACCTGGCGCGTGCGGCGGTCGAGGGGACGGACTTCGCCGAGCTGCTCGGCATCACCAAGTGGGTGCCGCCCGTGCCGCCCACGATGAGCGGCGAGGTGGAGCCGGCGCCGGATCTGCTGCCCTGGGTCGACATCGAGAACATCCAGCGCTACCCGGACGTCTTCACCGCCGGTGAGCTGGTGGTCCTGACCGAGAAGCTGCACGGCACGGCCTGCCTGCTCACCTTTTTCGCCGACGACGGCCGTGTGCAGGTCTCCTCCAAGGGCTTCGGCGCGAGGTCGCTGGCGCTGAAGGAGGACCCGCGGAACCTGTACTGGCGGGCGGTGCGGGCGCACGGCGTGCCGGAGGCGGCGGCCCGGCTCGCCGAACGGCTGGGGGCACGTCGCGTCGGGATCTTCGGCGAGGTGTACGGGGCGGGCGTGCAGGACCTGACGTACGGCGCCGACGGGCGACGGGACACGCTGGGGTACGCCGTGTTCGACGTGTCCGCGGAGATCGACGGGGCCGTGCGGTGGCTGGACGCGGCGGAGCTGCCGGCCGGGGAGCTGCCGTCGGTGCCGCGGCTGTACGAGGGGCCGTACGACATCGGGCGGGTGCTGGAGTTCGCGACCGGGCGCGAGACGGTGTCCGGGCGCGGGCTGCATCTGCGCGAGGGCGTGGTGATCCGTCCCGCCGTGGAGCGCCACAGCCCGGTGACCGGAGGGCGGGCGATCGCCAAGGCGGTCAGTCCGGCGTACCTGACACGGAAGGGCGGGACGGAGTACGAGTGACCGGCGGAGCGGCGCCGGACTCCCCCGGGGGGGCCAGACACCCCTAGGGCGTCCGGCGTTCCACCATCAGGCGGGAGCCCACCTGGCGTTGGCCGATCGCGTCGTCGGGGTTGGAGAGCACGCAGGTGTCCAGGGACAGGCAGCCGCAGCCGATGCAGTCGGTGAGATGGTCGCGCAGGCGGTTGAGCTGCTTGATGCGCTCGTCGAGCTCGGTGCGCCAGACCTCGGACAGGCGGGCCCAGTCCTCCCGGGTGGGGGTGCGTTCCTCGGGGAGTTCGGCGAGCGCCTCGCGGATCGTGGCCAGCGGGATGCCCACGCGTTGCGCGGCGCGGACGAAGGCGACCCGGCGCAGGGTGTCTCGGCTGTAGCGGCGCTGGTTGCCGGCGGTGCGGCGGCTCCTGATCAGGCCCTTGGACTCGTAGAAGTGCAGGGCGGAGACCGCGGCGCCGCTGCGCGCGGACACCTGCCCGACGGTCAGCTCGTGGATCTTCTCGGGAATCTGGGGCACTCCTCAGAGCCTACCCACCGTGTCGCACTCCGTTTCCGTTGACATGGGCCGTGGACCCGAGCATGCTAAGCAGTTGCTTAGACTTGATGTGCGACGTGAGAGGCCGGGACATGGCAGAGCCGAGGATCTTCACCTCCGCCGACGACCTGAAGGCGGCGGTGGGCGAGCAGCTGGGGTACACCGACTGGCTGGAGATCGACCAGAAGCGGATCGACCTGTTCGCCGAGGCGACCGGCGACCACCAGTGGATCCACGTGGACCCGGAGAAGGCCGCCGCCGGCCCGTTCGGCACCACCATCGCCCACGGCTATCTGACCCTGTCGCTGCTCCCCCTGTTCGGGCCGCAGCTGATCACGGTCGAGGGCGTGAGGATGGGCGTCAACTACGGCACCAACAAGGTGCGCTTCCCCGCCCCCGTCCCGGTCGGCTCGCGACTGCGCGCCACCGCGACGATCAGCGGCGTGGACGACGTGCCGGGCGGGGTGCAGGTGACCGTCGCGTTCACCGTGGAGCGCGAGGGCGGGGACAAGCCGGTGTGCGTGGCGGAGTCGGTGTCCCGGTACTACCTGTAGGACTGCGCGGGGCTACTTCGCCCCGACCATGCGCAGCACGAGGTCGGCGTAGAGCGCGCCGACCTCCTCGGGGGTGCGCGGGCCGTTCACACTGAACCAGCGGGCCACGTCGATGCACAGCGACAGCACGGCGAGCGTCGTGCCCTGCACGTCGAGCACGTCGAACTCGCCCGCCGCGACGCCGTCCTCGATGATCCCGCGCACCTCGGCGTCGACCCGGCGGCGCAGGGCGACGATCTCGGCGCGGGCCTCGGGGCCGAGCGCGTCGAGTTCGTACTGCACGATCCGCGCGGTGGTGCGCCGCCCCGCGTGCCAGCGGACGAAGGAGCTGACGGCGTCGGCCAGCCGCTCCTTGGCGCTGCCCTCGCGCTGCGCCGCGGTGCGCAGGATGTCGAGGGCCTTGTCGTGGCCGATCCGGCTGATCCGGTGGAGCAGCTCTTCCTTGGTCTTGTAGTGGATGTAGAGCGCGGCCGGGCTCATGCCGGCGCGCCCGGCGATGTCGCGGGTCGTCGTCGCGTGGTAGCCGCGCTCGGCGAAGGCCTCCACGGCGGCGACCAGCAGCCGCCGGGCCGCGTCCGGGGTGACCTCGTCCCACGGCTCCGCTTCGCCGCCGGTCGTCTCCTCCGCCGTACTCATCGCTCGCTCGCCCCTCTCGGTGACAGGAGCACCACCATACCGCCGACGGTGAGCGGGCGCTTAGTGCGGCTGGCGGAGGGGGTTCACAGCTTCTCGAAGGGGTCGTGCTCGGCGAGCAGCTTCTCCAGGCGGGCCTGGTCGACCCGGCTGACGATCTGCCCGGCCTCCTGCCGGTCCCGGATCACCTTGGCGAGGGTGAAGGCGGAGGTGACGAGGTAGAGGACGGCGATGGCGAGGAAGGCCCGCACCCAGGCGTCGGTGTTCAGCTGGTAGATGCCGACGGCGGTGGCCGACATGGCGACGGCGAAGGACGCGACGGCCTGGCCGTAGAAGGCGGCCGTGTTCTGCTGCTTGACGGGTGTGTCACTCATGCCACAGAGCATCGGCGAACGTGGCCCGCGCCACATCCGCCGAGATACTCAGAACGTACTCAGAACGCCGAGACACCCGTCAGCGCGCGCCCGATGACCAGCTTCTGGATCTGGCTGGTGCCCTCGTAGAGGGTCATCACGCGGGCGTCCCGCAGCAGCTTGCCCGCCGGGTACTCGTCGATGTAGCCGTAGCCGCCGAAGACCTGGAGGGCGTTGTTGGCGGCCCGTACGGCGGCCTCGGAGGCGAACAGCTTGGCCTTGGAGGACTCCACGGCGAACGGCTGCCCCCGGTCGACGAGGTCGGCGACCCGCCAGGTCAGCAGGCGTGCGGCGTCCACGTCCACGGCGATGTCGCTGATCAGCTCCTGGACGAGCTGGTGATGGGCGATGGTCCTGCCGAACTGCTCGCGCTCGCCCGCGTACCTCACGGCCGCGTCCAGCGCGGCCTGGGCTATGCCGACGCAGCCGGCGGCCACCGACATCCGGCCCTTGGCCAGGGCGGACATGGCGACCGAGAAGCCCTTGCCCTCGGGCGCCAGCATCGCGGAGGCGGGGACGCGCACGTCCTCGAGCACCAGTTCGGCGGTCGCCTGGCCGCGCAGGCCCAGCTTGCCGTGGATGGTGCGGCGGGTCAGGCCGGGGGTGTCGGTGGGGACGAGGAAGGCGGTCACGCCCTTGTGGCCCGGCGCGTCGGTGGAGCGGGCGAAGAGCAGCACGACATCGGCCCAGGTGCCGTTGGTGATGAACATCTTGGTGCCGTTGATGACGTAGTCGTCGCCGTCGCGCACCGCGCGGGTGGTCAGGTTGCCCGCGTCGGAGCCGGTGCCGGGCTCGGTGAGGCCGAAGCAGCCGACGTACTCGCCGGAGGTCAGACCCGGCAGCCAGCGGCGCTTGTGCTCCTCGCTCCCCCAGGCGGCGATCGTCTTGGCGACGAGGCCCAGCGAGACGGACACGATGCCGCGCACGGAGGAGTCGCCTCGGCCCAGCTCCTCGGTGACCAGGCAGTACGCCAGGTGGTCCCCGCCCGAGCCGCCGTACTCCTCGTCGATGGTCAGGCCCAGGAAGCCGACCTCGCCGAGCTTCTTCACGATGGCGCGGTCCACTTCCTCGGCGCGGTCCCAGGCGACCACGTCGGGTGCGATCTCGCGCTCCACGAAGTCCCGGGCGAGCCGCCGGACGGCGGTCTGCTCCTCGCTGAGTTCCAGATTCACCACGAGATCACCCCACAGACGACGTCGGACGACGCCGGACGGACGTCGGACGGACGCCAGATGACAGATCTTGAAAGCCGTACATTTAAATTAGCACTGCTAGTTTAATGCCGCAGCCCTACTATGTGCGCCATGGCCCGACCACGCAAGCCCCTCCTCAGCACCGACCGCATCGTCGCGACGGCACGGGACCTCGTGGACGGGGAGGGCCTGGCGGCCGTCTCCACACGCCGGCTCGCCGCCGAACTCGGCGTCAGCGGACCCTCGCTCTACAACCACTTCCGCACCAAGGACGAGATCCTGGAGGCGGTCGCGGACTCGGTGAGCGCCCAGGTCGACCTGTCGATGTTCGAGGACGGCCGCGACTGGCGCAGCGCGCTGCACGACTGGGCCGTCTCCTACCGGGCCGCCCTGCGCGACCATCCGAACATCGTCCCCGTCCTGGCCCGCGGCCCCGGCCGCCGCCCCGCCGCGCTGCGGCTGGCCGACGCCGTCTACGGCGCGATGGTCGACGCGGGGTGGCCGCCGGCCCAGGCCACCTCGATCGGCGCGCTGATGCGGTACTTCGTCATGGGCTCCGCGCTCGGCTCCTTCGCCGGGGGCTTCGTGGGCGACGCCGGCGCCTACGACCCCGCCGACTATCCGCACCTCGGCCAGGCCCACCTGCTGGCCGACCAGCAGGAGAAGATCGACGAGCGGGCCTTCGAGACGGGGCTGACCGCCCTGCTGGACGGCCTTGCACAGCAGTACGAGCAGGTCGGGCGGACCGCGCAGGCGACGTAGCCACACGGTGGCGGCACACTTCGGCGACCGCCGAACCGTCCGTGCCGCATGCTGGACGCATGACCACCAGGGACCGTACCCACGACCCGCAGGCGCCCGGACTGGCGGCGCTCGCCGGGCTGATCGCCGACGAGACCCGGGCGGCCTGTCTGCTGGCGCTGCTCGACGGGCGAGCCTGGACCGCGGGCGAGCTGGCCCGGCACGCGGGCGTGGCCGCGTCGACCCTCAGCGAACACCTGGGCAAGCTCGTCGCGGGCGGCCTGCTCAGCGAGGAGCGCCAGGGCCGGCACCGGTACGTGCGGCTGGCCGACGCCCGGGTGGCCCAGCTGGTCGAGGACCTGGCCGCGCAGGTCTCCCCGCAGGCCGCGCGCCGCCCCCGCTCGCTGCGGGAGTCGAGCGCCGGGTCGGCGATGGCCCGGGGCCGCACGTGCTACGACCATCTCGCGGGGCGGCTCGGCATCACGGTGACGGACGCGCTGACCGTGCGCGGACTGCTGCGGCAGGACACCGGGTTCGCGCTCACTCAGGCCGGGCTGGCCTGGTTCGACTCCGCCGGTATCGGCCTCGACCGCGGGGGCCGCCGTCCGCTCGCCCGCGCCTGCCTCGACTGGACGGAACGCCGCCCGCACCTGGCGGGCGTCGCGGGCGCGGCCCTGTGCCGGCACTCCCTCGACACCGGCTGGTGCGTACGCATCGGCTCGGAGCGCGCCGTCAAGGTCACGCCGACCGGCGAACGCGCCCTCTCCGACCTGCTGGGCATCGAGCCATCGGCCCTGCGCTGAACCCGCTCCGGTCCCGTCCGGCCGGGCACCATCCATCCACTCGGCCCGTCCGAACGACCGGTCCGACCGACCCGCGCGTCGGCCCGGCCCGCCCCATCCGGTCCACCCGGTCCACCCGGTCCACCCGGTCCCTCCGATCCATCAGGTCCCTCCGATCCATCAGGTCCCTCCGGTCCATCCGAACGACCGGCCCGGCCGACCCACGCGTCCGCCCGGCCCGTCCCGTCTGATCCACCCGGTCCACCCGATCCATCAGGTCCGTCCGGTCCATCCGGACGACCGGCCCGTCCGATCCACCCGATCCATCCGAACGACCGGTCCGGCCGACCCACGCGTCCGCCCGGCCCGTCCCGTCCGATCCACCCGGTCCACCCGATCCATCAGGTCCGTCCGGTCCGTTCGGTCCGTCCGGTCCGTCCGGTCGCTCCTGACCACCCAGTCGCTCCTGACCGCCGGGCCGATCGGTCCGTCCCGTCCGGTCCGACCGCCGGATCGCCCGGTCCGCCCGGCCGCCCGGGCCGCCGGGCCGTCTCGTTCGCCAGTCCGCGCGAGCCCTCTGGTCCCTCCGGTCCAGCGGCCGTTCGGTCCGGTCCCGGTGTGCCGGGACCTTCGCGGCTTCGTGTCCGAAATCCGCGAGCTCTTTGTCTCTGCCCCGCCTAGCCTTGGGAAACATGATGAACGTTCCCCAGTCCCGACCGGCCACCGCTGCTGCCACGGTGACCGTGGTGTTGTGGGCCTCCGCCTTCGTGTCCATCCGCAGTGCGGGCGCCGCGTACTCGCCCGGCGCGCTCGCGCTGGGGCGGCTGCTGGCCGGGGCCCTGGCGCTCGGCGTGATCTGGCTCGTACGGCGGGAGGGGTGGCCGCCGCGGGCGGCCTGGCGCGGGATCGCGATATCCGGGCTGCTGTGGTTCGGCTTCTACATGGTCGCCCTGAACTGGGGCGAGCAGGAGGTGGACGCCGGTACCGCCGCCCTGGTCGTGAACGTCGGCCCGCTGCTCATCGCCCTGCTGGGGGCGCGGCTGCTGGGCGATCCGATGCCGCCGCGGCTGCTGGCGGGCATGGCGGTGTCGTTCGCGGGCGCGGTGACCGTGGGCCTGTCGATGTCCGGCGAGGGCGGCTCCTCCGTGCTCGGGGTGGCGCTCTGCCTGCTCGCCGCCGTCGCGTACGCCTCCGGGGTCGTCGCGCAGAAGCCGGCGCTGAGCCGGGCGAGCGCGTTGCAGGTGACGACGTTCGGCTGCCTGGTCGGGGCGGTGGCCTGTCTGCCGTTCGCCGGGCAGCTGGTCCACGAGGCCGCAGGCGCCCCGCTGTCGGCGACGCTGAACATGGTCTATCTCGGCGTGTTCCCGACCGCGCTCGCCTTCACCACGTGGGCGTACGCCCTCGCCCGCACCACCGCGAGCCGGATGGGCGCGACGACGTACGCCGTGCCCGCGCTGGTCGTGCTGATGTCGTGGCTGGCGCTGGGCGAGGTGCCGGGGCTGCTGACGCTGGCGGGCGGGGTGCTGTGCCTGGCCGGCGTGGCGGTGTCGAGGTCGCGGGCCCGTACGCGGCCGGGGTCGGCCGCGGGGACGGGGGCGGCCGAGGGGACGGGGGCGGCCGGACCCGGCGCCGCGGTCCCGGAGACGGTTCCGGAGCCGCGGCCCGAGCGGACCTGACGGTTCAGCGGGAACGGGCTCTGCCCGCGAGGATCCTGATGGAGACCAGGGCGACGACGGCGAGGGCGACGATGTAGCCGGACACGGCCATCGACGTCCCCGTGGCCTTGAGCAGCAGCACCATCAGGAAGGGCGCCAGACCGCCGCCGAGGACAGCGGCGATCTGGTAGCCGAGGGACGCCCCGGTGTAGCGCATCTCCGGGGTGAACAGCTCGGCGAACAGCGCGGCCTGGGGGCCGTACATGATGCTGAGGAAGCAGCTCGCCACGAAGGTCGCCACCGCCAGCCACAGCAGCGAGCCGGTGTCGATCAGCAGGAACAGCGGTACGGCCCACAGCGCGATCCCGGCCGCGCCGAGCGCGTAGACGCGGATGCGGCCGACACGGTCGGAGAGCGCGGCGGCGGCCGGGATCAGCACCAGCTGGGTGAGGCTGACGCAGAGCGAGACGGTGAGTACGGCGCTCTGCTCCATGCCGAGGTTGTGGGTGGTGTACTCCAGCACGCCGGTGATCAGGATGTAGAAGGTCGCCGTATTCACCGCGAAGGAGCCGCCGGCGAGGAAGACCGTGCCGAGGTGGCCGCGCAGCACGGTGCGCAGCGGCGAGCCGCGCTCCACCCGCTCCCGCTCGGCCCGCTCACGCTCGGCGAGCGCCCGCTCGGCCGCCCGGAACTCGGGGGTCTCCTCGACCCTGGTGTGGATGTACCAGGCGAGGACGAGGACGAGGAGGCCGACCAGGAAGGGCAGCCGCCAGGCCCAGGCGGCGAACGCCGAGTCGGTGGTGAAGGCGCCGGCGAGGAGGAAGACGGTGTTGGCCGTCACCACGCCGATGGGCACACCGAGCTGGACGAAGCTGCCGTAGACACCGCGCCGGCCCTCGGGCGCGTACTCGGTGGCCAGCAGCACCGCGCCGCCCCACTGGGCGCCGACCGCCAGGCCCTGCACCACTCGGAGCACGACGAGCAGGACCGGGGCGGCGACGCCGATGGTGGCGTACGTCGGCAGCAGGCCGATGCCGGTGGTGGCCGTGCCCATCAGGGTGAGGGCGAGGACCAGCATCGGCTTGCGGCCGCGCTTGTCCCCGAGGTGGCCGGCGATGATGCCGCCGATCGGACGGGCCAGGAAGCCGACGGCGAAGGTGGCGAAGGCGGCGAGGACTCCGGCGGTGGGGCTGCCGGCCGGGAAGTACAGGTCGCCGAGGACCAGGGCGGCCGCGATGCCGAAGACGAAGTAGTCGTACCACTCGACGGCGGAGGCGAGGGCGGCGGCGGTGGCCACCCGGCGGCGGCTGCGGATGGTGGGAGCGGTGGTGGTCAGTGGCTGAGCGGAAGGTGCCGTGTCCATGCGTGCACACTCCGGGGGTGCGGGGACGGGACGGGGGGCGGCTTGGGCCGGGACCGTACTGACCGGACGGTATGGGCGTCAACGGGTCGCGCACAGGAGTTTTGCCTGTATGGAGCACCGAGTCGGTGACGGTGGCGGGCGCGCGGATGTCGTGCGGGCATGCCTGGGATCCGGCCCGCCGCGGGGACGGGCCGGATGCGCCGCCGGCACCCCTGGACGTGCCTGGAGTGCCGGAAGACGGCGGCTCTAGAAGACCACCAGCGCCCGGCCGCCCTTCCCGGCCGTCATGTTCTCGAAGGCCGTCGGGATGCCGTCCAGGGCGATCCGCTCGGTCACCAGCGCGCCCAGGTCCAGGCGTCCGGCGCGGACGTGTTCGGCGAGCACGGGCAGGTCCTCGGCCGGGTCGGAGTTGCCGTACACGCAGCCGGAGAGGGTGCGGCCCCAGTGGAAGATCTCCAGGGCGTTGAAGGTGACCTGCTCCTCCTTGCCGCCGATGCCCACCACCGTCGTACGGCCGCCGCGGCGGGTGGACTCCCAGGCGGCGCGGATGGTGACCGCGCGGCCCACGCACTCCACGGAGACGTCGACGCCCTGCTTGCCGGTGAGGGCGCGGATCTCGCGGGGGGTGTTCTCGGAGGCGACGACGTAGTCGGTGGCGCCCGCCCGGCGTGCGAGATCCTCCTTCTCCGGGGAGACGTCGACGGCCACGATCCGCGCGGCGCCCGCGATCCGCGCCGCCTGGAGGGTGGCCAGGCCCACTCCGCCGACGCCGAACACCGCCACCGTCTCCCCCCGCCGGACCCGCGCCGAGTGGTGGACGGCGCCGTAGCCGGTGAGGACGGCGCAGCCGAGGAGGGCGGCGTCGGTGAGCGGGACGCCGTCCGGGAGGGGCAGCACGCAGGGGGCGGCGACGACCGTCTCCTCGGCGAAGGCGGCGACGTTCAGGCCGGGGTGGACCTCGGTGCCGTCGACGGTGCGGGCGTGGACGCCGGCGGCGCCGTTCAGGGCGTTGGCGCACAGCCAGACCTCGCCCAGCGAGCAGGCGTGGCAGCCGCCGCAGGACGGGGCCCAGTTGAGGACGACGGCGTCGCCGGGCGAGACGTGGGTGACTCCGTCCCCGACGGCGACGACGGTCCCGGCACCCTCGTGGCCGAGGACGGCCGGCACCGGCAGCCGCATGGTGCCGTTGGTCAGCGACAGGTCGGAGTGGCAGACCCCGGCCGCGGCGAGGCGCACGCGGACCTGGCCGGGGCCGGGCTCGGGCAGCTCGATCCCGGTGATCTCCAGCGGGGCGCCCACGGCGGGCAGGACGGCGGCACGTACGGCCATGGCTCGTGACTCCCTTAGAACTGGAGGGACTTGGTCTGGAGGTACTCGGCGAGACCGTGCGTGCCGAGTTCGCGGCCGACGCCGGACTGCTTGTAGCCGCCGAAGGGGGCGAGGGGGTTGAACCGGCCGCCGTTGATGTCGACCTGGCCGGTGTCCATCCGGCGGGCGAAGGCCACCGCCTCCGCCTCGTCGCCCGCCCAGACGGCGCCGGCGAGGCCGTAGACCGTGCCGTTGGCGATGCGCAGGGCGTCCTCCTCGTCCTCGTAGCGCAGGACGGACAGGACGGGACCGAAGATCTCCTCCTGGGCGACGGTCATGTCGGGGGTGACGTCGGCGAAGACGGTGGGGCTGACGAAGTAGCCCTGCTCGCGCGGGGATCCGGGGCCGCCCGCGACCAGCCGCGCCCCCTCGGCGATGCCCTTCTCGATGTAGCCGCGCACGCGCGCCTGCTGCCGCGCGTTGACCACCGGGCCGATGCGCTCGCCGTACTTGGCGGCGGCCGCCGCGGCCAGCCGGACCGCCTCGTCGTACTGGTCGCGGTGGACCAGCATGCGGGTCCAGGCGCTGCACGTCTGGCCGGAGTTGGACATGACGTTGGCGACGCCGACGTTCACCGCCTTGGCGAGGTCGGCGCTCGGCAGGATGACGTTCGCCGACTTGCCGCCGAGTTCCAGGGCGACCCTCTTGACGGCGGCGCCCGCGACGGCGCCGATCTGCTTGCCCACGGCGGTGGAGCCGGTGAAGGAGACCAGGTCGACGTCCGGGTGCTCGGCGAGCGCCTGTCCGGCGACCGGGCCGAGCCCGGTGACCAGGTTGAAGACGCCGGCCGGGATCCCGGCCTCGTGCACCGCCTCGGCGAAGAGCTGGGCGGTGAGCGGGGTGTCCTCGGCGGGCTTGAGGACGACGGTGCAGCCCGCGGCGAGCGCCGGGGCGACCTTGGCGACGATCTGGTGCAGGGGGTAGTTCCAGGGGGTGATGGCGCCGACCACGCCGACCGGCTCGTGCAGGACGGTGGAGTTGCCGACCCGTTCCTCGAAGGCGTACGTGGCCGCCAGGTCGGCGTAGGAGCCGGCGACCGCGATGGGCACGCCCGCGTGCACGGTCTGCGAGAAGGCGAGCGGGGAGCCCAGTTCGGCGGTGACCGTCTCGGCGATCTCGTCCTTGCGGGCCACCAGTACGTCCCGGAGGGCGGCCAGCCGGGCGGCGCGCTCGGCGGGCGGGGTGGCGGCCCAGGCGGGGAAGGCGGCGCGGGCGGCGCGCACCGCCGTGTCGACGTCCTCGGCGGTGCCGGCCGGGACGGTGGCGATGACCTGTTCGTCGGCCGGGTTCACCACCTCGATGACGTCCGGGCCGGCGGCGGGGCGCCAGGCGCCGCCGATGTAGATGCCGTCGTGTGCCTTCATCGTGCTGGTGCTCCTCCGGGGCGGGGGCGTCCGCCGCGTCCCCGCGGGCCACGGGCGTGTGGTCCGGGGGCGCGGCGTCGCGCGTCACAACCTACCGACAGCCACATAAACTAGCGCCGATAGTTTTCCCGCACCAGACACCCCGGCCGGCAGCGGGCGCGGCGACCCGTGCCGGACACCCCGGCCCGCGCCGGAGGCCACGGCCCGCCGACCGCCGAAGCGCCGACCCGCCCCGGCTCACTCCTCCAGGTCGGGGACGCGGTCGGGGGCCGGGCAGATGCGGTCGCCGTGCTGGTCGAAGACGAACAGGTGGGCGAGGTCGACGAGGAGGGGGACCTGCATGCCGTGGCGGAGCTGGATGTCGGGGGTGGTGCGGACCACCAGGTCGCCGGGCAGGCGCGGTTCGGTGGCGGAGGCGAGTTCCGGTGCGGCGATGGTGCCGGTGGGGCGCTCGAGCACGCCCACGGAGCCGGCGCGCAGCGCGACGGCCCGTTCGCGCAGGCGGTCCAGCACCGTGCCGTCGCGGCGGCGGCGCCGGTCCGGGCGGCCGGCGGGGCGCGGCGCCTCCAGGTCCGGTACGACGGCGGGCTGGGAGCCGGTGTTGAAGTGGACGAGGACTTCGTGGCCCTGGAACTCCAGGTGCTCCACCAGTCCGGTGATCGGCACCTCGCCGGGCCGGGCGGCGGCGGGCTTGGCGATCCGTACGGCCTCCGAGCGCAGGCCCACGATCACCTCGCGGCCCTGCTGCACGCGCAGCATCTGATGGTCCAGGGACAGGGGTTCGGGCAGGCGCAGGAACTGCTTGCCGAGGGTGATGGTCATGGCCCCGCCGAGCGGGGCGCGGACCAGGCCGCGCAGCAGGTTGATGCGCGGGGTGCCGATGAAGGCGGCGACGAAGACGTTGCGGGGCAGGGCGTAGACGGCGCGCGGGGAGCCGACCTGTTGCAGGACGCCGCCGCGCAGGACGGCGACCCGGTCACCCAGGGACATGGCCTCGGACTGGTCGTGGGTGACGTAGACCGTGGTGACGCCGAGTTCCCTGGTGAGCTGGGATATCTCGGCGCGCAGATGGTTGCGGAGCTTGGCGTCGAGGTTCGACAGCGGCTCGTCCATCAGGAAGGCGGAGGGGTGTCGGGCGATCGCCCGGCCCATGGCGACGCGCTGGCGTTCGCCGCCGGAGAGTTGTCCCGGAAAACGGTCGAGCAGGTCCTCGATGCCCAGCATCCGGGCGGTGGCGTCCACCCGGCCGCCGGGGTCGACACCGGGGGACTCGATGCGCAGCGGGAAGCCGATGTTGTCGCGGCTGGTCATGTTCGGGTAGAGCGCGAAGTTCTGGAAGACCATCGCCATGTCCCGGCCGGCGGGCGGCAGATCGTTGGCGTACTCGCCGTCGAGCAGCAGCTGCCCCTCGGTGATCTCCTCCAGGCCCGCGATCATCCGCAGCACGGTCGACTTGCCGCAGCCCGAGGGCCCGAGCAGTACCAGGAACTCGCCGGGCGCTATGTCGAGCGAGAGCCGGTCCACCACACGGGGGCCCTTGCTGGAGTACGTCTTGCTCACGTCGTGCAGAGAGATGGCGCGTGTCATGTGATGCCTTCGGGGACTCACCGGAGCGCTGGTACTGCGCGTGTCGAAGCCTCGTGCGGGTCGTACGGGCCTTGTGAGTCACGGAAGTTAACGGAATGTACGCACCCGGGGGAAGACATCCGACACCTTCGAATATTTTCGTCCAGCGGGCGAGAAAGCGGACGGCCGCATTCACCGGCGGGGCGGCCGACCCGGAGCCGCCGCCCCGCGGCCGGGCCGCCGCCGCTGCCCCGCCCGCCTCACTTCGTCGACGTCAGATGGGCGAAGACCACCACGTTGCTGGAGTAGCCGGCACGGCGGGTGTAGAGGCCGCCGCAGGTGATGACGTGCAGCTCGGGGCGGCGGGCGGTGCCGTACACCTCCTTGTCGGGGAAGCGGTCCTTGTCGAAGATCCGCACCTTGTCGACGGTGTAGACGGCGGTACGGCCGTCCGCGCGCCGCACCTCGATGGGGCGGCCCCGTTCGACCTGGCCGAGCGCGGCGAAGACGGCGGCGCCCGTCTTCGTGTCGCGGTGCCCGACCGCGATCGCGGTGCCGGACTCCCCCGGTGAGGGACCGTCCTCGTACCAGCCGACCAGCTTCGGCTTGTCGACCGGCGGAGTCTGAAGCTGCCGGTCGGCGCCCAGGCCGATGCCGACGACGGGCGCGTCGATCCCGAGCGAGGGGATGCGCAGGGAGGTCGCGCGGGAGCGGGGCAGCGGCGTGGGCGGGGGCGCGGAGGACGCCTCGCCGCCGGGGCCGCCGCCGTGCGGGCCGTCGCCGTGCGGGCCGTCGCCGTGCGGGCCGTCGCCGGAACCGTGGTCGTCCGGGCTGTCGCCGGAGCCGCCGCCGTCCGCCTCGCCGTCCGCCTCGCCCTCCGCCCCGCGGTCGGCCGAGCCGGCCGTCGCCCGGGCGCCGGCCGCCTTGTCCGCGGCGGGGTGCCCGTGGTGTCCCTCGCACCGGACCCCGACCGTGACCAGGACGGACGCGAGCACGGCCGTGCGGGCGAGACGGTAGGCGCGGGTCCGGTACCAGGGCCTGCGTCTGCGCCTACGCGGCACCATGGGGGCGCCGGCGGACCAGCCGGACGTACGCGACCCCGCTGACCACGACCAGCCCGACGGCCGCTGCCCCGGCCACCGGGGAGAAGGCCTGGGCCGTGTCGACCAGGCCGCCGCCGCCCGCGTGCACGCCGCCCTTCGGACGCGGCGGGTCGTCGCGGTCGGCTCCCCCGCCGCCGTGCTCACCGCGCTGGTCGTCGCGGCCACCGTCGTCGATCTGGTTCGGGCCCTGTCCGCCCTCGTGGCGGTTGTCCTCGTGGCAGTTGACGCGGAAGATCTTCTCCCTGGGGGCGGGCACCGTCGCCGTCGGGCTGGCGGGGAAGGTCAGCCGGTACTGTCCATTGGCCAGTCCCAGCGGCTCGGTCTGGCCGACACCGCCCGCGAGAGTGATGGAGCCGTTGTAGCCGTCCCCCGTGGGCAGCGGGGGCTGCGGTTCGATCCGGTACGCGATGCTCGTGTCGATACCGAAGTTGGTGGCGTCCAGATAGAACCGGCAGACCACAGGGTCGTCCTTCGCGACCCCGAAGGGGACACCCAGCCGGTGGATCCTGATGTCGCCGTTGGTCTGTGCCACGGCGGACGGCGCCGCCAGCCACGGGGCACCCGCCAGCGTCAGGGCCGCCACGGCCGCGGCGGCGCCGACGCGGGAGCCGAGGGTGCGTGGGAGTGTCAGAGTGGGCATGCGCGTTCCTCCGAGTCAGACGATTTTCATACAAATCGCACTTTCATCTGACTCTCTTTCACGCCCTCTCCCACGAGCGCCGTACCCCCGCCCGACGCGCCGTCAGGTGTCCCTCGTCCGGGTCAACCCCACGCCGCCGTTCAGGGGGCGCGCCGCCTGTCGCCGCCCGGGAGCGGCGGGCGGCGCGCCCCGGACGGAGGAGGGTCAGACGATGCCGAACAGCACCGCGGCGCCCAGGACGACCAGCGAGGTCAGCGCGGCCCACTTCACCACGAACCTGGTGTGGTCCCCGAACTCCACCTTGGCCATGCCGACCAGCACGTACACGGCGGGCACGAGCGGGCTGGACATGTGCAGCGGCTGGCCCACGATCGAGGCGCGGGCGATCTCGACGGCGGAGACCCCGTGGGCCTGGCCGGCCTCGGCGAGCACCGGCAGGATGCCGAAGTAGAAGCCGTCGTTGGACATGAAGTACGTGAGCGGGACGCTCAGCACGCCCGTCACGAGCGCCATGTGCGGGCCCAGGGCGTCGGGGATGTTGCCGACCAGCCACGCGGCCATGTGGTCGACCATGCCGGTGCCCTGGAGCACGCCGGTGAAGACGGCGGCGGCGAAGACCATGCCGGAGACGTTGAGGACGTTCTCGGCGTGCGCGGCGATCCTGGCCTTCTGGTCCGGCATGTGCGGGAAGTTGACGGTCAGGGCGAGGGCCGCGCCGAGCAGGAACAGCACCGGGATCGGCAGCCACTCCATGATCATGGCGGTGAGCA
This sequence comes from Streptomyces sp. NPDC006393, assembly GCF_040628575.1. NCBI lineage: Bacteria > Bacillati > Actinomycetota > Actinomycetes > Kitasatosporales > Streptomycetaceae > Streptomyces > Streptomyces sp. NPDC006393. The sequence continues at coordinate 31,051 of NZ_JBEXZD010000045.1, read as the reverse complement.
GGGCGACCGTGAGCAGCGCGTTGAACCAGTAGAGCCTCGGCCGCAGGGTGGGACGGTCCGGGTCGAGCCCTCGGAAACCCTCGTCCTCGGGGGCGCGGGTGTCCTCCGCGGGGGCGCCGGTGCCGGTCCCCGCACTGCCGTCGCCGCCCCCGCTGCGGCCCTTTCCCCGGCCCGTGCCGGGCCCGGTCGCGGAGCCCGCGCCGACCAGGACGGTCTCCTTCTCCTCCACCAGCACGTCGTCCAGGGTCAGCACGCCGAGCCGCCTGCGCTCGCGCCGGCCGAGGACGTAGGCGAGGGCGAGGACACCGAGCAGACCGACCGCGAGGGCCGGGATCATCGGCACGAAGATGTCGCTCGCGTCCAGCTTCAGGGCGGTGGCGGCGCGGGCGGTGGGGCCGCCCCAGGGCAGGGTGTTCATCACGCCGTTGGCCATCGCGGCGACACCGGTCATCACGACCAGGCTCATCTTCAGGCGCTTGTAGAGCGGGTACATCGCCGAGACGGTGATCATGAAGGTGGTCGAGCCGTCGCCGTCCAGCGAGACGATCGCGGCGAGCAGGGCCGTGCCGACGACGATCCGCAGCGGGTCGGCCTTGCAGAACCTCAGGATGCCCCGGACGACCGGGTCGAAGAGGCCGACGTCGATCATCACACCGAAGTAGACGATCGCGAACATGAGCATCGCCGCGGTGGGGGCGAGGCCGGTGACGCCGTCGACGACGTAGTCGCCGAGCTTGGCGCCCTTGCCGACGAACACGCAGAACAGCGCGGGGATCAGCACGAGCGCCGCGATCGGCGACATCTTCTTCATCATGATCAGGACCAGGAAGGTCGCGATCATGGTGAAGCCGAGGATGGTCAGCATGAGTGGATACCTAACGTTCGCCCTTGAACTTCCGGCCAGGGCCGGGGTCGGCGTCGACGCTAGGTGGCGTAAAGAACGGTTAACAAGTGGTTGACGCGCGAGCAATAAGCGCAAAATTCCAGGTCACGGCGTTGCCGTCAGCTCGACGGGCACTCCGTTGAGGACGGCGTTGCCGCTGAGCGGGTCCAGCATGCTGCCGTCCAGCAGCTGGTTGACGTTGACGCCGGGGACCGTGGCGGCGTGCGCCAGCCGGGTGCCGGGGCGGTCGTGGCCCCAGCCGTGCGGCAGGCTCACCACTCCGGGCCGTACGGCGTCCGTGACCTCCGCCGGGGCGGTCACCTCTCCCCCGGCGCCCTTCACCCGCACGGGCGCCCCCTGGGTCACGCCGAGCCGCTCGGCGTCCTCGGGGTGGATGTGCAGGGTGCAGCGGTTCGAACCGCCGGTGAGGGCGGGCACGATGGGGGTCCCCCCGCGCGAGCGTATTCGAGCGTGGGGGAGCATCCAGCTGTTGTTGGAGCGCAGATGGCGGCGGCCGACCAGGACCAGCCCGGCGGCCGGGCGCTCGCGCAGGGCCGCGCGCAGCCGCGGCAGATCGTCGGCGATGGGCCGCGGCAGCAGCTCGACCTTGCCGGAGACGGTCTTCAGCGGCTGGGGCAGCCGGGGCCGCAGCGGGCCGAGGTCGATGCCGTGCGGGTGGGCGAGCAGCTTCTCCAGACTCAGCCCGTCGGGCCGGACGCCGAAGCCGTCGCCGTAGGGGCCGAGACGCAGCATCATGTCCAGGCGCCGTTCCGGGCCGGTCTCGCCGGTGAGCTGCCCGGCGAGTTCCCGCGAGTCGCGGCCGTGCACGGGCGAGTACGGCTCCTTGACCGCCTTGGCCAGCGTCTGCCCGATGACCATGTCGTCGACGGCGGCGGGGTCGGTGCCGTGCATGCCGGTGGCGGCGAGGGTCAGCCGGGCGAGGATCTCGGTCTCGGCCATCCTGCCGGGTTCCAGGGGGACGGCGGGGCGGGTGTAGCGGACCTGGTTGCGCACGGCGAGCGTGTTGAAGGCGAAGTCGTGGTGCGGGCTCTGCGCGGGCGGGGGCGGCGGCAGCACGACGTGCGCGTGGCGCGAGGTCTCGTTCGGGGCGTGGAGCTCCCGGGAGCTGGGTCGGGAACTTTGCGGTGTTCGAATGCGGGGACCTGGAGCGGCGGGGTAGCGTCGCGGCTGTGAAGCTGGTGGTGCAGGTGAAGCTGCTGCCGACGCCCGTGCAGGCGGCTGCACTTGAGGCAACTCTGCACGCCTGCAACGAGGCCGCTTCATGGGTGAGTGAAGTCGCCTTCGAAACGGATGTGAAGAACAACTTCGCGCTGCGCAGACTCACCTACGACCAGGCGAAGGCCCGATGGGGCTTGGGTGCGCAGGCCGCCCAGCACGTGATCAAGAAGACGTGCGACGCGTACGCCGTACTGAAGGCGAACCTTCGGGCCGGGAACCTGGGCAGGCCCGGCTCGCAGCGCCACCGGAAGGCCGCCGGGAAGGCGGTCGCCTTCCGGCCCGACAGCGCGCAGCCCTACGACGACCGGATGCTGTCCTGGCAGATCCCCGAGCGGCGGATCTCCATCTGGACAGTGTCGGGCCGGGTGAAGGGCGTGGCGTTCACCGCCTCGCCGGAGCAGCTGGCAACCCTGGCCCTGTATCGCAAGGGCGAGTCCGACCTGGTGCGCCGGGACGGCATGTGGTTCCTCAACGCCACCTGCGAGGTCCCCGAAGCGCCGCTGAACACGGATCCGGTGGACTTCCTCGGCATCGACCTGGGCATCGCCAACATCGCCACCACCTCCGACGGCGAGATCATGGCCGGGCGCGAGCTCAACCGGATCCGGGCCCGCGAACGCGGGCTGCGCGCCAAGCTGCAGAAGAAGAACACCCCGTCCGCCAGGCGTCGGCTGAAGAAGCGACGGCGCAAGGAGGCGCGGCGGGCGCGGGACATCAATCACAAGATCGCGAAGCATGTGGTGGCCGAGGCTGAACGCACCGGTCGTGGGATCGCCCTGGAAGACCTGACGGGGATCCGCGAGCGGGTACGGCTTCGCAAGCCCCAACGGGCCACCCATTCCAGCTGGGCGTTCGCGCAGCTGGGGCAGTTCATCGCGCACAAGGCTCGCCGGGCGGGGGTGCCGGTGGTGTACGTCGATCCGGCGTACACCTCGCGCACCTGTGCCGAGTGTGGGCACATCGACAGGGCGAACCGGGTCTCGCAGGCCTGGTTCGCGTGCCGGAACTGCGGATTCGTTGATCACGCGGACCGGAACAGCTCCCGCAACATCCGCGCCCGCGCGTGGAAGTTGTGGCGATGCGGGGCCCCGTCAACGGCCCCTGCCCCACCACCGCGCCAGCGGGGCGGGGCTGGACGCAAACGCAGTGCCACAGCCGGTGGTGTTTCGTTGCGCAAGCCTGCCGCTCTAGCGGCGAGTAGTTGACTCGAGCACGCGGCCCAGATACGCCCGCAGCAGCTCCCGCGCCTCCTCGATGATCTTCTCGTCGCCCTGCGGGTCGACGCGGAAGGCGAGTTGGACGAGGGTGTCGGCGGTTTCGACGGCCACCAGGAAGACGCGGCGCAGGTCGTCGTCCGGTTCGCGGCGCAGGTGGCCGGAGAGCAGGTGGACGAGGCGGTCGGCGACGCGGTGGTTGGGCCCGGCCTGACGGGCGCCGAGGGGGATCTGGTTGCCGAAGTCGACGAGGGAGAAGCCGGGGGCGGTCCGCTTCATCTCCAGGTACTCGTCGAGCACGGCGTCCATGGCCACGCGCCAGCCGCCGCCGGCGGAGCCCTCGGCGGGCCCCGCCGCCTGCCCTTCCGCCTGCCCTTTCGCCGGCCCTTTCGCCGTCTCGGCGGGCGTCTCCCTCAGGCGCTCCTTCAGACGCTCCTTGACGCGCTCGGTGTACCGCTCGAGGTTGCGCTGGGCGAGCGCGTCGGCCATCGCGCGCTTGTTGCCGAAGAAGCGGTAGACGGAGCCGATGGGCACGCCGGCGCGCTGGGCGACGGCACGTGTGCTCAGGGCGTCGTAGCCGATCTCGTCGAGGAGATCGGCGCAGGCGTCGAGAATCCTGGTCAGCCGTTCGGCGCTGCGCTGCTGCACGGGTGCGCGGCGGAGCGAGGTCGCGTGGTGCACGGACGTCATGATGCCGCTCCGCGCCGATCCGGTGAAGCGCGCCCTCCCCCACCGGGTCCGGAGCCCGTCCGGTGCGTCACGATGCGGCCACCCGGACCGCGTCGGCGGCATCACCCGTGACGGTCGTGGCGGTGACCGCGGACGCCCTGACGACAAGGCTCCCGGCGCTCGCCGTGCCGGCGGTGGCGGCGGTGGCGGCCGTAGCGCCGCTCACGGCGGCCGGGACGGCGGAGCCGACGGTACGGACCGCGCCGGTCACGGTGTCCGCCCCGGCCGCGCCCACCGGACCCGACGCGCTCGCCACGCTCGCGGTCCCGGTCGGACAGGGGAGGCCGGGTGTCGTCGTGCCGGAGGCGGTGGTGCCCGCTCGGTCCGCCGAAGCCACCCCGGTCGCGGTACCGGTGCCGCCCGCCGGACGCCCCGTGCTCGCCGTTCCCGTGGTGCCCACGCGACCCACCGCGCCCGCCGCACCGACGCCGCCCGCCCGGCCCGCCACAGTTGCCGTACCGGCGCCGCCCGCCGCGCTCGCCGTGCCCGTCGGACAGGGGGTGCCCGGCAGGTCGGGGGTCGCGGCCGGTGTTCCGGGGGTCGGGGGTGACGCCGTTATGTCGGCGGTGCTCTGGACCGGCTTGCCGGCGACCGCCCAGACCGTGCCGTCGTCGGCGTACAGCCGGGCGGTGACATGGTGGGTGCCGCGCGGGACCAGGCGGGCGGAGAGACGGAACTCGGGGGCGTGCAGGCGGCCGACGAGCCGGCCGTCCACCAGCACGTGGGCCACGCCCCGGCCGACCGTGGCGTGCGCCGCCGTGCCGGCCGGCGAGAAGCGGAAGCGGCGGACGGTCAGGCGTACGTCCCAGCTGCCGCCCGAGTCGGGCCGCACCTCGACGCCCACCTCGGGCGCGGCCTTCTTGTCCACCTCACGGTAGGGCCGGCCCTCCTCGTCCGTATGGTCGATGAGCTTGCCCACGGGTGTGGGCGACTCCCCCTGTGTACTCCCCCGCGCACCGTTCCCACCGCAGCCCGCCGACGCGACGAGCACCAGGACACAGACCGCGAGCGCAGCGCGAGTTCGGCGCGTCCACGACGTCATGGTGCGGAGCGTAGAGCAGCCCTCCGACAGCCGGATCCCCCTCAGGTCTGGTTCTCGCCCCTCCCCCGGAAGGAGGTCCTCAGGCCCTCTTGCGCCCGGGAAAACGCAATCCTACGGTGTTGCATAGGAATCAGAGCTGGTGCGCAAGGGAGCGACGATGAGCAGCGGGGACGCACGCAAGACCGCCGAAGGACTGACCTACCTCCACGGTTTCGGCAACGAGCACAGTTCGGAGGCGGTGCCCGGCGCGCTGCCCGAGGGCCGCAACTCGCCGCAGCGCGCCCCCCTCGGGCTGTACGCGGAGCAGCTCAGCGGTACGGCGTTCACCGAGCCGCGGGCGCACAACCGCCGCTCGTGGCTGTACCGCATCCGCCCCTCGGCCGCGCACCCGGCGTTCACCCGCACCGGCAACGGCTCGCTGCGCACGGCGCCCTTCACCCAAGCGGTGCCCGACCCCAACCGGCTGCGCTGGAACCCGCTGCCGGAGCCCGGTCCGGACACGGACTTCCTGGCCGGCCTGTGGACCCTCGGCGGCAACGGCGACGCCACCCAGCGCACCGGCATGGCCGTGCACCTGTACCACGCCAACCGCTCGATGGAGCGCGTCTTCAGCGACGCGGACGGCGAGCTGCTCATCGTGCCGGAGCGCGGCGGTCTGCTGCTGCACACGGAGTTCGGGCTGCTGCACGCCGAGCCGGGCCATGTGGCGCTGATCCCGCGCGGGGTGCGCTTCCGCGTCGAACTCCTCGACGCCGAGTCCGACGGCGGGCAGAGCCCGACGGCCCGCGGCTACGTCTGCGAGAACTACGGCGCCCCCTTCCGCCTGCCCGACCTCGGCCCCATCGGCGCCAACGGGCTGGCCAACGCCCGTGACTTCCGCGCGCCCGTCGCCGCCTACGAGGACGTCGAGGGCCCGGTGGAGGTGGTGAACAAGTTCTGCGGCAACCTCTGGACGGCGACCTACGACCACTCCCCGCTCGACGTCGTGGCCTGGCACGGCAACCATGTGCCGTACGTCTACGACCTGCGCCGCTTCAACGTGATCGGGACGGTCTCCTACGACCACCCGGACCCGTCGATCTTCACGGTGCTGACCTCGCCCTCCGACACCCCCGGCCTGGCGGGCGTGGACTTCGTCGTCTTCGCGCCGCGCTGGCTGGTGGGCGAGGACACCTTCCGGCCGCCGTACTTCCACCGGAACGTGATGAGCGAGTACATGGGCCTGATCGAGGGCGCGTACGACGCCAAGGCCGAGGGCTTCGTGCCGGGCGGCGGCTCGCTGCACAACATGATGTCGGCGCACGGCCCGGACCGGGAGACCTTCGACCGGGCGAGCGCGGCCGAGCTGAAGCCGCAGAAGATCGACGACGGGCTGGCGTTCATGTTCGAGACCCGCTGGCCGGTGACGCTCACGCCGCACGCGATGCGCGCCGAGCACCTGCAACAGCGCTACGACGACGTCTGGCAGGGGCTTCAGGGGCACTTCCGCCGCCCCTTGCACTGACGATTCCCGCCAGGTACGGATGGCCCGTGACCTCCTTCGCTCCGGATTCGATCGTCCTGAACCGCAAGCTGCCGCTGTGGTACCAGGTGTCGCAGTCGCTGCGCGCCTCGATCCTCGGCCGCTCGCCCCGCGACCCGCTGCGGCTGCCCACCGAGGAGCAGTTGGCGGGGCACTACGGGGTGAGCGTGCTGACCATGCGGCAGGCGCTGAAGGAGCTGGAGGACGAGGGGCTGATCACCCGTCACCGGCGGCGCGGCACGTTCATCGAGCCCGCGGCCACCCGGAGTTCCCCGGTCCGGCTGCTCGGCTCGGTGGACGCGATCGTGGCCCAGCAGTCCGGGATGACGACCGAACTGCTGGACCACGGCACGGCGTCCGTACCCGCCGAGCTCGCCGAGTTCTTCCCGGATCTGGACGAGGTGGCGTCGTACCACCGGCTGCGCAGCGACGAGAAGAGCGGCGAGCCGACCAACCACGCCCGCAACTACGTCCGCCCGGAGCTGGCCGCGCGCATATCACCGGACGACCTGGCGCGCTGGCCCATGACGAAGGTGCTGCGGGACGTGGTGGGCGCGGACATCAGCCGGATCACGGACACGGTGGAGGCGCGGCTGGCCGACCCCGAGACGGCACGCCTGCTCGACGTGCCCCTGCTCAGCCCGATCCTGCACTACACGGGCATCACCTACGACACGGCGGGACGCCCCCTGGACGTGGCGGTCATCCACTACCGCGGCGACCGCTTCTCCTTCACGGTGACGCTGGATGCCACCTGAGCCGCCCGTGCACGGCCCCAGGGGGCCCGTACGCCGTCGTACGATGCCGGGCGTGACGCTCGACGACGCTCCGCTGCTCGCGGACCTCATGCCGTGGTCCGTCGCACCGCCGCGGCTCGGCCGCGGGTGGCCGGCGGCCCCCGACGCGGCCTGTCTGAAGGCCCGTTGGGACGCGCTGCTCAAGGCCGAGGGCCCTGACCGGGAGGCGTTGTTCGAACCGACGCGTGCGCGTACGCCGCACACGGCGGTCGGGCAGCTGCCGGGCGGGTCCGGCGGCACGGAGAAGCTGGTGCGCGCCTCGGGGCCGTGCCCGGAGCCGGTCCGGGTGCTGGCGGCCCCCTTCGACGAGCAGTGGCTGATCCCCGACCACCGGCTGATCGACGCGGCCCGTCCGGAGCTGTGGCGGGTGGCGGACGCCCGGCAGGTCTTCACGGTGGAGACGGCCGCCGCCGCCGACTCCCCGGAGCCTCCGCTGCTGGCGACGTCCCTGCTGCCGCTGTTCCGGCCGGGCCGCATACGCCCCCTCTACCGCCGTCCCGGCGGCGAGGAACCCAACCTGGCTCCCGGCCTGCCGGACCATCTGGCCGCCCGTCTCGGGAGCGCCCCCGACCCGCTGGACGTGCTCGCCTGGATCCTGGCGGCGGCGCGTTACGGGCCGCACGGCCTCGCCGTCCCGCTCACCGGGGACGCGGGCCTCTGGGCGGAGGGTGTGGAGTCGGGCCGCCGGATGCTGTGGCTGATGCGCCGCGACGGCGAGCGGCCCAAGCTGCCCGGGGGCCGCCGCCCCTACGTCCGCGCGCCGCTGCCGGCCCGCCCGCTCACCCTCCACTACGACCGCGACGAGGAGGCCCTCCACCTCGACGAGGGACGGATCGCGCCGGTGCCCCCCGAGGCCTGGGACTTCGAGTCCGGCTCGGTCCGGGTCCTGGAGCAGTGGTTCGCGGCCCGGACCGGGGAGGGCGAACCGGGCACGCTCGCGGCGATCCGCCCGGCGGCCTGGCCGCAGGCGTGGACCTCGGAGCTGCTGGAGCTGATCACCGTTCTGGCGCTGCTGGCCGAACTGCGGCCCCGGCGGGAGGGGTTGATGGTCACGGACCCGGTCACCGCGACCGAGCTGCGGTCCGCGGGAGTCCTGCCGGTCCCGGGCGCGGCCCGCCGCCCGGCCTCCGTCCTCGACCACCACGAGGAGGGCCCTGAGGGCCAGTTCGCCCTGCTCTGAGCCCCGCCGAGGCTCCTCGGACCCGGCACGCGCACACGTCCGGCGCCCGCCCCCACCCGCTCACCGCGTCCCGCCCCCACTCGCTCCCGACGCCCCGCGTCCGCCCCTCCGCCAGGCACCACCCACAGCCCGGCACCACCCCACCGCCCGGCACCACTCCACCGCACGCTCCCCGCGTCCGGCCCGCCGTCGTCGGGCGACCCGCACGGCGGGCGTCGCACGGTGCCGACCCCGGCATGCGCGCCCCTCGCCCTGCGACGGGTCCGCGCACGGCGGGCGACCCGCACCGCGGGCGATGAGCGGGCGGCGGTGCTGACAAGGCGGCCGCCGGCGGGTCATGATCCACGTCATGGACCAGCTTCCCCTGCCCCTGGAGGGCATCACCGTCGTCGCCGTCGAGCAGGCCGTCTCGGCGCCGTTCGCGACCCGGCAGCTCGCCGACCTCGGCGCGCGGGTCGTCAAGGTGGAGCGGATCGACGGCGGCGACTTCGCCCGCGGCTACGACACCGCCGCCGGAGGGCTCGCCTCCCACTTCGTGTGGTGCAACCGGGGCAAGGAGTCCATAGCGGTGGACCTGAAGGACCCCCGGGGGCTGGCCGTGGTGCGGCGGCTGGTGGCGGACGCGGACGTGTTCGTGCAGAACCTCGCCCATGGCGCGGCGGCCCGGCTCGGCCTGGACGCGGCCACGCTGTGCGCCGCGCACCCGCGGCTGATCGCCGTCGACATCTCGGGGTACGGCTCCGCCGGCCCGTACGCCGGCAAGCGGGCGTACGACATGCTCGTGCAGTGCGAGGCGGGGCTGGTGTCGGTGACCGGGACGCCGGAGCAGCCGGTGAAGGCGGGGATCCCGGCGGCGGACATCGCGGCGGCCATGTACGCCTTCTCGGGCGTCCTGGCGGCCCTGCTGCGGCGCGCCACGACCGGGCGCGGCGGGCCGGTGGAGGTGTCGATGCTGGAGGCGCTCGCGGAGTGGATGGGGCATCCGCTGCACCATGCGATGCACGGCGGGACCGCCCCGGCGCGCACCGGTCTCGCGCACGCCGTCATCGCGCCCTACGACGCCTACGGGACGGCCGACGGCGGACGGGTGCTGCTGTCGGTGCAGAACGACCGGGAGTGGCGGCGGCTGGCCGAAGAAGTCCTGGACCAGCCCGCGCTGGGGTCGGATCCGGCGTTCGCCACCAATGCCGCCCGGGTCGCGAACCGTGAGCGTACCGACGCACTGGTCGCGAAGGCCCTGGGCGCGCTGGACGCCGACGAGGCGGTGGCGCGGCTGGAGGGCGCCGGCATCGCGTGTGCGCGGCTGCGGGACGTGCACGAGGTGGCGGAGCATCCGCAGCTGGCGGCGCGGGAGCGGTGGCGGGAGGTGGGAACGCCGGTCGGGCCGCTCAGGGCGCTGCTGCCGGCGATCACCCTGCCGGGCGGGGCCGAGCCGCGCATGGGAGAGGTGCCCGCGCTCGGACAGCACACCGGAATGCTGCTGCGAGCCGTGGGGATGGCGGAGGACGAGATCGCAGCGCTGCGCCGGGACGGTGTGGTGGCCTGAGCGCGGGGCCTGGTGAGCCGGTGAGCTGGCGAGCGGTTCCGGGGACGCCGGTGGCGCCCTCGGCCGTCAGGGGACGACGGTCGCGGGCCGTGCGGGGACGCCGGCCGTGCTCAGCGGCCGCCGAACAGCGAGCGGCGCAGCCGGCGCAGCGGCGCGAACAGCGACACCCGGCGCATCCGGTCGCCCCGGCCCGTGCGGTCGTGCGCGTCACGCGCGATCAGCTCGCGCATCAGCGACGTCGCCTCGGCCGCCTCGCGCTGGGGGACGGCGGGGCCGCCCAGCACCGCCAGATGGCGGTCGAGGCGCGAGCTGGTCGCACTGCTCCCGCAGGTGATCGCAGGGACCCTGGCCCTGCTGCGCACTGTTATCTGCTCCATGTCACTCCCCACCCGTACGAGTCCACCCGGCCCAGGCAGAGTAACCCTATCGCCCCAACCGGGCATGCGTGTATCACGGTCACAGGATTCACCTTCCCCGTAAGGGTGTTGACGGCTACTCTCCGAATCCGACCGATTCCAAGGCGAGTTGGACAATGGGCTGGCCAGTGGGCTGAGCCGAGCCACCGTCGGGTTCGACGGTCACGGCCAGTGATGTCGCGGACCGGTCGAGACCGGAGACGACCAAGGGCGTGTCACCCGCGAAGAGCCCGAGGGACCGCGGCTGTGCGCCGGGGCGCATGAGCCACAGCTGGCGTACCCGGCCCGTGGGCGGGGAGGAGTATCCGCTCAGGGTGACGACGGCTCGGCCCTCAGCGGCGGAAGCGATCACTCCGATTCCGTGTCCCCCGGCGTCGTGGCCGGTGGTGGCGCGTGCGTCGGGCGCGCCCAGAACGTGGGCGATCTCACGCGCCCGGTCCCGCTGGGCATCCAGCCGGTCCTGGGTCCGCTCCGCCTGCACGGCGAAGAGGGCGGCGACGACGAGGGCCGCGGCGGCGGTCGCCGTGGCGAAGGGGACGAACAGGGGGCGCGGCCGCGGCGCACGGGTGCGTACGGGCGGCGGCTCGGCGCCCCAGACGTGCGGCGGCAGTTGGGGGCTGTGCCCGCGGGCGGGAGCCGGCTCCCGCGAGGCGTTCCGTCCGGCGCCCGGGGCGTCCCGTCCGGCGGGTGCGGGGTCCTGCGGGGTGTCGCGTACGGCGGCCAGCACCCGGTCGCGCAGCGCGGGCGGCGGCGGGGCGGCGGCGGACCAGGCCAGCCGCACGGCGTCCTCGGAGAGCGCGCGCACCTCGGCGGCGCAGCGCGCGCAGCGCGCCAGGTGCCGCTCGAAGCGGATCCGCTCGGCCCGTTCCAGCGCGTCGAGGGCGTAGGGCGCGGCCAGGGAGTGCGGGTCCTCGCGGCGCAGGAGGCGGTCGAGAAGGCTCACGCGACACCTCCCAGGCACTGGCGCAGCCGGGTCAGCCCGTCGCGCATGCGGGTCTTGACGGTGCCCAGCGGCAGGGAGAGCCGCTCGGCCACTTCACGGTAGGTGTAGCCGTCGTAGTAGGCCAGGGTGACGGACTGGCGTTGCAGGGCGGTGAGGCGGTCCAGGCAGCGGCGCACCCACTCGCGTTCCAGGCCGGCCTCCACCTCCTCGGTGACCTGGTCGAAGGCCGGGAGCCCGGCGCGCAGCGCCTCGCGCTCCTCGCGCTCGCCGGCGGCGCGGGCGCTGCGCACCCGGTCGACGGCGCGGCGGTGGGCGAGGGTGAGGACCCAGGACAGGGCGCTGCCGCGCGCGGGGTCGAACCTCGCGGCGGAGCGCCACAGTTCGAGCAGCACCTCCTGGGTCACCTCCTCGGACTGCGCCTGGTCGCGGACCACGCGCCGCACCAGCCCGTACACGGGCCCGGACACCAGCCCGTACAGCTCCTCGAAGGCCTTCTGGTCACCGCCCGCCACGAGCACCAGAAGTTCGTCCGCCTCCACGCGGTCCCCCTCTCTTCGGCCGCATCCCGGCCGTCCCGTCACATCCGGCACTCGCAAGGAACGCACCTCCCGACGGAGTTACGGATCTGCGGCCCCGAAACGCGGGTCGAGCAGGCGGAAAAAGAAAACTCCCCCGCGACCAATCCGCCCCGCCGCCGTCTCCGAATCCCGGACGTCAGGCAAGTTGGCACCGAGGACGGACGGCATGACACCTCTTATCTCCAGGAGCGGTGCGGGGCGCAAGGGCCTCGTCACCCTCGTCTGTGGTGCGCTGGCCGCCGGGGGGCTCGCAGCCGCCGGTGTGGCCACGCTGGAACCGGGGGCGGCCTCCGCCTCCTCCCACCGGGAGGCCCCGCTGATCTCGGGGACCCCGCAGTACGACAACACGGACGTGTACGCGTTCGTGAGCCCGGACAGGCCCGACACCACGACGATCGTGGCGAACTGGATCCCCTTCGAGGAGCCGGCCGGCGGGCCGAACTTCTACACGTTCGCGGACGACGCGCAGTACGACATCCACGTCGACAGCAACGGTGACGCGCAGGGCGAGCTGCTCTTCCGCTACACCTTCACCACGCACCGGAAGAACGGGGACACCTTCCTCTTCAACACGGGCCCGGTGACCAGCCTCGACGACCCCGACCTCAACATCACGCAGACGTACGACATCGATCTGATCCGGCTGAGGAACCAGCACGTGATGTCGAGGACGAAGCTGGCGGACGACGTGCCGGTCGCGCCGTCGAACGTCGGCAAGGCGTCGATGCCGGACTACGCCAAGCTGCGTTACCAGGCCGTCCACCGGACGGCGGGCGGCGCCCAGACCTTCGCCGGCCAGGCGGACGACCCCTTCTTCCTCGACCTGCGGGTCTTCGATCTGCTGTACGGCGGGAACCTCTCCGAGGTAGGCAACGACACGCTCAAGGGCTACAACGTCAACACGATCGCCCTCCAGGTGCCGAACGACCTGATCCGCGAGTCGGCGCGGCAGCCGGTGGTCGGCATCTGGTCCACCACCCAGCGCCGGAACGCGCAGGGGTACTACACGCAGGTCTCACGCCTGGGCAACCCGCTGGTCAACGAGGTCGTGAACCCGCAGAAGGACAAGGACGAGTTCAACGCGTCCGCGCCCTGGAACGACGCTCAGTTCCTGAAGAACGTCACCGACCCGGAGCTGCCCAAGCTCATCGAGGCGATCTACAAGATCAAGGCACCGGCCGAGCCGCGCAACGACCTGGTCGACGTGTTCCTCAAGGGCGTCAAGGGCCTCAACCAGCCGCCGCACGTGCGTCCGGCGGAGGAGCTGCGCCTGAACACCTCGATCAAGCCGAGCATGCACCCGAAGCGGCTGGGTGTCCTGGACGGCGACAACGCGGGCTTCCCGAACGGCCGTCGCCTCACGGACGACGTGATCGACGCCTCCCTCCAGGTGGTCGAGGGTGAACTGGTCGGCTCCAAGAACGACCTGGGCGACGCGGTCGACGCGAACGACAAGAAGTTCGAGAAGACCTTCCCCTACGTCGCCGAGCCGACGTCCGGCTCGCGCGGTCCGCTCGCCAAGGGCACGACCGGCGGCGCGGACGTGCGCAGCCAGATCGGTGACGCGCTCGAGCCGGCCGGCTCGACGTCCGGCGGCTCCGGCGACACGGTCCTGATCGCCGCCTCGGCGGCCTCGGGCGCGGCCGGGATCCTGCTGATCGGCACCGCCCTCGCGTGGTGGCGCCGCCGGATGCAGCGCCCGTACTGACCCGCGACCGCACCCCACCGACCGGCGCGGCCCGTACCTCCCATCCCCCACGGCGCGGGCCGCGCCGCCTCACGCGACACCACCCGGCCACCGAGGAGAGGGCATGTCCCCGCGTACGAACGACAGCGAGCCCACCGGGCACCCGGCAAACACGGACGGGGGCGATCCGCCGCAGACCGGTCCGGCTCCGGCACCCTCGGCCACCGGGCACGACGGCCCGCGGCCCGACGAGCGCGTCGGCGCGGAGCACGACGACCACGACACCCCGAAGCCCGGCAAGCGCGTCGCCCCGGAGCCCCACGACCACGACACCCCGAAGCCCGGCAAGCGCATCGCCCCGGAGCCCCACGACCACGACACCCCGAAGCCCGGCAAGCGCATCGCCCCGGAGCCCCACGAGCGCGTCGCCCCGGAGCCCGATGAGCGCGTCGCCGCGGTGCGCCGGCTCGGCGTCGCCGGGCGCCGATGGCGGGCCGCCCGGCTCGCCGGTTGTGCGGCCCTGCTGGCCGTCGCCCTCACCGGCGGGGCCATCGCGGCCGGGGCCGCGCGAGACGGGGCGCCCGCGGCCGCCGCCGCGGCCGGTACCGTCTCCCCGGCCCTGCTGAACGGCGGGGACCTCGACGCGAGCGTCGCCGCCCTCCAGGCCCATCTCCGGTCGCAGCCGCGCGACGTCGGCGGCTGGGCCACCCTGGGGCTGGCCTACGTGGAGCAGGCGCGGACCAAGGGGGACCCGTCCCGGTACCCGCAGGCGGAGCAGGCGCTCGAGCACGCGCTCCGGCTGGCCCCGGACGACGACCAGGCCCTGGCCGGCCGCGCCGCGCTGGCCGCCGCCCGGCACGACTTCAAGGGCGCCCTGACCTACGCGGACCGGGCCCTGGAACAGAACCCCTACAGCGAACGCGCCCTGTCCTCCCGCATCGACGCCCTGGTCGAACTGGGCCGGTACGACGAGGCGTCGAAGGCCGCCGACACGGCCGACACCCGGCGCCCCGGGGTGCCGGTCTTCACGCGGTACGCCTACGTCCACGAACTGCGCGGAGAGACCGGCGCCGCCCGGCGCGTGCTGGAGCGGGCGCTGTCGAGCGCGACCTCGCCCGGCGACGTGGCGTACGTGGCCTCCCAGCTCGGCCAGCTCGCCTGGAACCAGGGCGACCACAAGACCGCGCTGAGCTGCTACGGCCGCGCGCTGGCCGCCGACGACACCTATCTCCCCGCGCTGGAGGGCCGCGCCCGCGCGCAGGCCGCGAGCGGCGACCTGGCCGGCGCCGTCAAGGGCATGGAACTCGTCGTCTCCCGCTACCCGCTGCCCGGCCCCCTCGTCGAGCTCGGCGAGTTGTACGAGGCGCGTGGCGCGGAGGGCGACCGGGCGAGGGCCCGTGACCAGTACGCCCTGGTCGACGCCTGGATCGCCCTCGCGCGGGCCAACGGCGTCGACGCCGACCTCGACACCGCGCTCGCCGCGGCCGACCACGGGAACAGGAGCGACGCGCTGCGCGCGGCCCGCGCCGAGTGGGCCCGGCGCCACACCGTGCACACGGCGGACGCCCTCGGCTGGGCCCTGCACGTGAGCGGCAGGGACCGGGAGGCGCTCCCCTACGCCCGTCGGGCCACGGCCACCGGATACCGCAACGCGTCCTTCCTCTACCACCGCGGCACGATCGAGCTCGCCACCGGCCACCGCGAGGAGGGCCGCGCCCTGCTCACGGCGGCCCTGAAGCTGAACCCCGGCTTCTCGCCCCTGGGCGCGAGGCGGGCCCGCACGGCGCTGGAGGCCGCGAAGTGACGCTCCGCCGATCGCTCGCCGGTGCCGCCGCCGTGCTCACGGCCGCCTGCGCGCTCGTGCTCGTCCCCGCCGCGAACGCCGGGGCGCACCCCCTCGGCAACTTCACCGTCAATCGCTACGACGGACTCGTGGCCGCCCCGGGGCAGCTGCGCGTCGACCATGTCGAGGACCTCGCGGAGATCCCGGCCACCCAGGCCCGGCCCGGCATCGAGCGGCTGGGCATGTCCGAGTGGGCCCGGCGGCGGTGCGCCTCGGCCGCCGGGGGCAGCAGGCTCGCCGTCGACGGGCGCACGACCGTCCTGTCCGTCCGCGACAGCCACGCGCTCACGCGTCCCGGGCAGGCCGGGCTGAGCACCCTCCGCGTGGAGTGCCGGTTCACCGCCCCGCTGCCCGACGGCGACACCGTGGTGCTGCGCTTCCACGGCGCGGGCGCGTCCTCCGGTCCGGGCTGGCGGGAGATCACCGCGCGCGGCGACCGGATGACGCTCATCGCCACGGACGTGCCGAAGGAGTCCGTCTCACACGAACTCACCGTCTATCCGAAGGAGTTGCTCGCCTCACCGGCCGACACCGCCACCGCGTCCGTGCGCGTGCGCCCCGGCGGCTCCGCCCTCACCGAGGACCGCCGGACCGCCCCGGCCGCCTCCGTGCTGCCCCGCGGCGCCGACCGCTGGACCCGTGCCCTGGACGGCCTCGTCGCCCGCCACGACCTCACGCTCGGCTTCGCCGCCCTCGCGCTGGTCCTCGCGATCGGACTGGGTGCGGCGCACGCCCTCGCCCCCGGCCACGGCAAGACCCTGATGGCCGCCACGGCGGCCGCCCGCGGCGGCCGGGCCCGACTGAGGGACGTGCTGCCGCTGGCCGCCTCGGTGACGGTCACTCACACCCTGGGCGTGGTCGCCCTGGGGCTGCTCGTCACCGCGGGCTCGGCGGCGACGCCCTCGGTGATCGCCTGGCTGGGCACGGCCAGCGGCGCCCTGGTGATCCTCGCGGGCGCGAGCCTCGCACGACGGGCCTGGCGCCACCGCGTGCACGGGCACACCCACCGCCTCCACCGTCACCACGACCACCGTCACCACGACCACCGTCACAGCGGTCACGCGCACGCCGTGGAGCACACGCACGGCGGCCTCACCCACACCCATCCCACCGCGCCCACCCTGCGCGGCACGATCCTGCTGGGATTCGCCGGGGGGCTCGTGCCCAGCCCCTCCGCCGTGGTCGTGCTGGTCGGGGCGGCGGCGCTCGGGCAGGCCTGGTTCGGGCTGCTGCTCGTCGTCGCGTACGGCGCGGGGCTCGCGCTCACCCTGACCGCCGCCGGGTTCGCCGTGGTCAAGCTGGGCAGCGGAGTGACCCGGGTGATGGGCAGGGGCCCGCGGTGGACCACCCACCCGGTGACGACCCTGGTGCGCCGGACCATGCCCTTGGCCTCCGCGCTGGTCGTCGTGGCCCTGGGTGCCGGACTGGTGTTCAGGGGGGCGGCATCCGCACTCGGCTGAGCTACTTTGGGGAGAATTCACGCGAGATGCCGTGGGGGGCGCCCGTGTCCGAACAACCGGGCCGTGAACGTGTGATCGCGGGCCGCTACCGCCTGCTGTCCCCGCTCGGCGAGGGCGGCATGGGGACCGTGTGGCGGGCCCGCGACGAGGTGCTGCACCGCGAGGTCGCCGTCAAGGAGGTGCGGGCGCCCGCCGGGCTGCCGGGCCCGGACGTCGAGCGGATGTACGCCCGCCTGGAGCGGGAGGCGTGGGCGGCGGCCCGGGTCGCGAGCCGCAACGTGGTGACGGTGTACGACGTGGCGATGGAGGGCGGCCGGCCGTGGATCGTCATGGAGCTGATCCGCGGCCTGTCCCTGGCGGACCTGCTGGAGGCGGAGGGCCCGCTGCCCCCGCAGCGCGCCGCGCACATCGGTGCCGAGGTGCTGGCCGCGCTGCGCTCCGCGCACGAGGCCGGGGTGCTGCACCGGGACGTGAAGCCGGGCAACGTGCTGATGGCGAACGACGGCCGGGTCGTGCTCACCGACTTCGGCATCGCCATGGTGGAGGGCAGTTCCGCGCTGACCATGACCGGCGAGGTGATCGGTTCGCCCGAGTTCCTGGCCCCGGAGCGGGCGCTCGGGCGCACGCCCGGCCCCGAGTCCGACCTGTGGTCGCTCGGCGTGCTGCTGTACGCGACCGTCGAGGGCAGCTCCCCGTTCCGGCAGAACACCCCGCTCAGCACGCTGCGCGCGGTCGTCGACGAGGAGCTGCCGCCGCCGCGCCGGGCCGGGCCGCTCGCGCCCGTCATCGAGGGCCTGCTGCGCAAGGACCCCGCCGATCGGCCGCCGGCCGACCTGGCCGAGCGGGACCTGCGGCTCGTCGCGGCGGGCGGCGCGCCACGCCCCGGCACGGTGCCCATGTCGTCGTACGCCCCGACGGTCGCGGCCCAGCGCCAAGGACCCTCCGCCACACCGCCGATGCCCGTCCCGGTACCGCCCACGGCACCACGGACCCGGTCCGGCCCACCACGGCGCGACCGACGTGCCGCCGCCGTGCTCGTCGCGGGCCTGGTCGCCGTCGCTCTCGCGCTCGCGGGGCTGACGTACGCGCTGCTCGGCCGCGACCACGGCGGCGGAGGCGGCGCGGCCGCGAGCGGAAGCAACAGCCGGACGGCGAGCGGCCCGAGCTCCCCGTCCCCCTCGCGCACCACCGACTCGCGCACCGGCGCTCCCCCGCCCGCCTCGGACAGCACCCCGGCCGACGGCACGCCCGCCCAGACCGTGCACGTCACACTGACCGGGACGCACACCTCGTACTCCGGGACGTGTCCGCCGCCGGCCGGCCAGGCGCCCGCCTTCACGGCGGAGTTCACGGTGGGGAGGCTGCCCGCGCAGGTGACCTACCGTTGGGTGGCGGCGAGAGGTTCGGTCTCCGACCCGGGGTGGAAGACGCTGTCGTTCCCGGCGGGCGGGGGAAGGACCCGGCAGGACCGGTTGATCGTGACGACGTACTCCGAGAGCGGGACGATCGAGAACGCGATCAGTGTGGAGGTACGCGCTCCGGTGCGTACGACGTCCGACGCGGTGCCGTTCTCGGTGAGCTGCGCGACGACGGAGACCCCGACGGGCGGGGCCTCCCCTTCGCCTTCGGCGTCGCCGTGAGGGCTCAGAGCCTGTGTCACAGGCTCTCAGGCCGCGTTGGTGAGCACCGGCAGATAGCCACCCGACTGGCCGGAGGCCGTCGGGTGGTAGGACTCGCCGATGTCGAGCCAGTTGACACTGTGCAGCCAGGAGCTGCCGGAGCAGATCTCGTGGCCGCTGAAGGTGGTGCGGACGTCGCCGAAGGTGAAGCCGTGGTTCGAGGCGATCTTGGCGATGGCGGCGTCGAGGTGGTCGGCGGCGCCGTTGATGGCGGAGCGCTTGGTGTCGGAGAGGCCGAGGCAGAACCGTCCGAGCAGGTAGAAGCGGGGGTAGCCGATCACGACGACGTGGGCGTTCGGCGCCTTGCCGCGGATCACGGAGTAGAGGTTGTCGAGCTTGCCGGGCAGGGTCGTGTCGACGTAGGCCTCGGCGGTGTCGATGCGGGACAGGCAGCTGCTGTCGGACTGGAGCACACAGGTCGTCATGACGTCGGCGAACCCGGCGTCGTTGCCGCCGATGGTGATCGAGACGAGGGACGTGGCGGAGCTGAGCGGGCCGAGCTGGTTCGCCAGAACATCATCCGTTCGGGCGCCCGAGCAGGCGGTGAAGGCGAACGACGAGGGTGAGTGGGCGGCGTTCCAGAGGTAGGGGTACGCCTTCGTGCTGCGGTCGCAGTCGCCGCTGGAGCCGATGTAGCTGCCGGCTCCGACTCCGGAGGAGTAGGAGTCGCCGAGGGCCACGTAGCCGCCATTGAAGGCCTGTTCGGAGGCCTGCGCGGAGGCCGCCCCGGTGAGGGCCAGACCGACGGTGAGGAGGAGGGAGCCGACGTATGCGGCAATTCGGGAACGTCTCATGGAACCTCCCTTTAGCAGGATCTCTGCTCCACCCGTGGTAGCAGCTACGCGTGTTGACTGGAAGTGTTCATGCCAAGAACTTTTCCGGTCCTCAACCAGTCCTGCGGCAAAGGGAGATCGGACACCGACGGACCGTCAGCCGAACGTGCGAGGTCAGATTCGGTGAAGGCCGGTTCAAAGTCGGACAAGAACCCGTATGTGGGGCTTCCGCGTCTTGACGGCCCCCTGGAGGCTGCGCGACATTGAAGCCCGGCATCCGGCGCTTCGGGGGGCAAAGTCGCCAATGCAGACCATCCGCATCAAGACAGCTTCAACAGATGCTTCGACAGACGGTGCCGAGCGGGCGCGGCCAGGGCCGGGGAGGGACCTGTCGCCGCTGCTCGCGGGTGCCGCGACGGCCGTCGCGGGGACCGGCGCGCTGCTCTCGCTCACCGACTCGGGCTCCCCGCTGCGGGGCCCGCTGACGCTTTTCTTCCTGCTCGCGGCGCCGGCCGCCGCCATCGCGGCCGGGCTCGCCGGGCTGGATCCGTTCGGCCGCACGCTCGCCGCACTGGCGGGCGCGGTCGTCCTCGACATGCTGGTGGCCCA
Organism: Streptomyces sp. NPDC006393; assembly: GCF_040628575.1. Lineage (NCBI taxonomy): Bacteria > Bacillati > Actinomycetota > Actinomycetes > Kitasatosporales > Streptomycetaceae > Streptomyces > Streptomyces sp. NPDC006393. Next base: position 10,911 of record NZ_JBEXZD010000045.1, on the reverse strand, counting down.
GGGAATGCTGGCCGTGCACCGGTGGTCCGTCCACGGCGGAGTCGTGGCCGTCACCGTGTTCAGCTCCCTCGTTCTCCTGCTGGTGTCCGTACGGCGGCGGCGCGGCCGTACGGCGAGAAGACAGGGCTCCTGACGTGGACATCAGCGTGTACCGCCCCGGCGAGCTGAGCGAGGCCGACCGGGCGGCCTGGACGGCGATGCAGTCCAAGGCCCACCTGCACGGCTCGGAGGAGCTGGCGAACCCTTTTCTCTCGCCCGAGTTCGCGCTCGCGGTCGGCAGGTGCAGACGCGGGGTGCGGATCGCGGTGGTCCGCGAGGACGGGGAGCCGGCCGCGTTCTTCCCGTTCCACAGATCCGCCGTCGGCGTCGGCCGGGCCATCGGGCTCGGTGTCTCCGACTGCCAGGGCCTGGTGCACCGCCCCGGCTTCACCTGGGACGCCCACGGGCTGCTGCGGGCCTGCCGGCTCGCCGTGTGGGAGTTCGACCACCTGGTGGCGGGCCAGCGGCCGTTCGAGGCGGCGGCCTCCGGCACCTTCCCGTCCCCGGTCATGGACGTCGACCAGGGGTACGACGCCTATCTGCGCGAACTGCGCGCCCGCTCGCCCAAGTTCACCCGGACCACGCTCGCCAAGGAACGCAGGCTCGGGCGGGACGCGGGAGAGGTGACGTACGTCCACGACGAGCGCGACCCGGCCGTGCTGGAGACGCTGATGGCCTGGAAGTCCGCGCAGTACCGGCGGACCGGGCGCAGCGACCGCTTCGCGCACGAGTGGATCACCGCACTCGTCACCCGGCTGTTCCACACCCGCTCCGAGCCGTTCGCCGGAATCCTGTCCGTGCTCCACGCGGACGGCCGGCCGATCGCCGCGCACTTCGGACTGCGCACCGAGCGGGTGCTGGCGTGCTGGTTCCCGGCCTACGACCCGGCGTACGCCAAGTACTCCCCCGGGCTGATCCTGCATCTGCGCATGGCCGAGGCGGCCGCGGCCGACGGCATCGCGTATCTCGATCTCGGCCGGGGTCAGAAGGAATACAAGGATTCCCTCAAGACACGGGAACTCGCCGTCTCCGAGGGGTGGGTGACCCGGCGTCACCCGATCGCGGCCGGACACCGGGCGCGCCGCGCCCCGATCCGGGCGCTGCGCAACGCGGTGCAGTCCCGGCCGGAACTGTTCGAACCCGCGGACAGAATTCTCAAACAGATGGGAAAGATCCGTTCCAAGCGGTGAACAGCCGGTACAAATCTGCGTAACGGAAAAACCAACAAAAACGTGAGGCATCGTTCCGGGCCTTGCCATACTGGTTCAATCATCAATACCGTCGTACATCTCACCGCATCGGCGACGTCCGCACTCGGTTCCAGGGGAGGGCTTTGAACCGGGACGTTCCCGAGCGGAGCGCGGTAGGGGGGTGCCGTGCCCGGTGACCTAAGGAATCACCGGGCCGTGCCGCGCGACCGGCTGCCGTTCTTCGGCATTCCGGCAGCTTTGCCAGCTCACCCGGCGTGCACGGAGATCCGATTTCCGCGCGCTCCGCGTGAGAACCCCCCTTTCGAACCGGACACACAGCCGGACCGCCCGGGGGCGGGCGGTCCCGCCGGACGAGAGGGACCAGACTCATGAGCTCCGTTCTCCATCCGCCGTCCTCGGACCGAGATCCGTTCGTCGACGCCCAGTACCGGCCGATCTCCTCTCACCTGGCCATCGCGCCGCCGGTGAGCGTGGTGATTCCCGCCATGAATGAGGCGGAGAATCTCCCCTACGTCTTCAAGACACTTCCGGACTGGATACACGAAGTCGTTCTTGTCGACGGAAATTCCACCGACAACACCGTCGATGTCGCCCGTGAACTGTGGCCGAATGTCAAGGTCGTCCCGCAGCAGGGAAAGGGCAAGGGCGACGCCCTGATCACCGGATTCGAGGCGTGCAGCGGCGACATCATCGTGATGGTCGACGCGGACGGCTCGGCCGACGGCGGCGAGATCGTCTCCTACGTCTCCGCACTGGTCTCGGGCGCCGACTTCGCCAAGGGCTCCCGGTTCGCCAACGGCGGCGGCACCGACGACATGACCTTCATCCGCAAGCTCGGCAACCGGGCGCTGTGCGCGGTGGTCAACCGCAAGTTCGGCGCCCGCTACACCGACCTGTGCTACGGGTACAACGCGTTCTGGCGGCACTGCCTGGACAAGATCGAGCTGGACTGCACCGGCTTCGAGGTCGAGACGCTGATGAACATCAGAGTGGTCAAGGCCGGACTGAAGGTGCAGGAGATCCCCAGCTACGAGTACCTGCGCATCCACGGCGCCAGCAATCTGCGCGCCGTGCGGGACGGATTACGGGTGCTGAAGGTGATCCTGAAGGAACGCTCCAACCGGCGTGAGCTGCGCCGGCAGGAACGCCACTCCCCGCTGCTCGGCTCCTACCCGGGAGAGGTGTCTTGAGCGGTCCCGGCATCTCCGTCGTGATCTGCGTCTACACCGAGGACCGCTGGGAGGACATCCTCGCGGCGGTCTCCTCGGTGCGGGCGCAGTCCCGGACGGCCCTGGAGACACTGCTGGTCGTCGACCACAACCCCGCGCTGCTGGAGCGTCTGGCCGGGGAGTACAAGGAGGCCGGGGACGTGCGGGTGCTCGCCAACGCGGGCCCGCGCGGCCTGTCCGCCGGCCGCAACACCGGCATCGCCGCCTCCCGCGGCGAGGTCATCGCCTTCCTCGACGACGACGCCGTGGCCGAACGGGACTGGCTGCGCCGCTTCGCCGAGGGGTACGCGGACCCGCGGGTGATGGCGGTGGGCGGCCGGACCATGCCGGTCTGGGCGTCGGGCCGCCGGCCCGCCTGGTTCCCGGAGGAGTTCGACTGGGTGGTGGGCTGCACCTACAAGGGCCTGCCACCGGGCCGGGTCCGGGTGCGCAACGTCCTCGGCGGCAACGCCTCCTTCCGGCGTACGGCGTTCGACGCGGCCGGCGGTTTCGCCACCGGCATCGGCCGCGACGGCGACAAACGCCCGCTGGGCTGCGAGGAGACGGAGCTGTGCATCCGGCTGACCCGGGCCCGGCCGGACGCGGTCCTGCTGATCGACGACCGCGCGGTCATCCACCACCGGGTGCCCGGCGCCCGCGAGCGCTTCCGCTACTTCCGCACCCGCACCTACGCCGAGGGCCTGTCCAAGGCGCTGGTGGCGCGCAGCGTCGGCGCGGACAAGGGGCTGGAGTCCGAACGCCGCTACACCACCCGGGTGCTGCCCGCCGGGGTGGCCCGCGGACTGCGCGACGCGCTGCTGGCCCGGCCGGGCGGCGCGGGCCGGGCCGGCGCGATCGTCGCCGGGGTGCTCACGGCCGCGGGCGGCTACGCCGTCGGCAGCGTCCGGGCGCGCCGGGGCGGCGCCCGCTTCCGGGTCGTGGGGATCGAGGACGGCGAGGGGGCAACGAAGGGGGGAGGAGCCGTATGAACACACCCGTGCCGGTGCTCATGTACCACGCGGTCGCCCGGGAACCGAACGAGGCCACGCGGGGCCTGTCGGTGTCACCGGAGGCGTTCGCGGAGCAGATGGCGGTGCTGGAGGACCTGGGCCGCCGCCCGGTCACCACCGCGGAACTGGCGGCGCACTGGCGTGCGCCGGACGCCGCGCCGCTGCCGCCGGACCCGGTGCTGATCACCTTCGACGACGGCTACGAGGGCGTGCACCGGCACGCCCTGCCGGCGCTCGCCAAGCACGGCTTCGCGGCCACGCTGTTCGTCTCCACCGGTTGGATCCGGGGCGAGCACGACACGGGCGGCGGCCTGGACACCATGCTCGACTGGGACCAGGTGCGCGAACTGGCGGCCGGCGGCGTCGAGATCGGCGGGCACAGCCACACCCATCCGCAGCTCGACCAGCTCGACGACGACACGCTGTGGTCGGAGCTGATCCGCTGCAAGGAGATCGTCGCCGGGGAACTGGGCGCCGTGCCCGCCTCGTTCGCCTACCCCTACGGCTACTCCAGCCGACGGGTGCGGGCGCGGGTGCGGGCGGCCGGGTTCGCACAGGCGCTCGCCGTCGGCAACGGCCTGGCCCGCCGCGCCCAGGGCCCGTACGCCCTGCAACGCCTCACCGTGCGCCGCTCCACCACCCCCGAGGAGTTCGGGCGGCTCGTCCAGGGCCGCGCGATCGCCCGGAACTTCGCCAGGGACCGCGCCCTCACCAAGGGCTACGCCATGGTCCGCAGAGCCCGACAGGTCCGCCGGAAGGCCATCCGTACCCGTGTCTGACACGACGACCACCACCGAGGCATCGGCCACCGGACCCGAGGCGCCCGGGCAACCGCGGCGCCGGCTGCGGCTGCCCGGACGCGGCCGGTCCGGCGGCGGCAACCAGCTGTTCCGCAACGCCTACGCGCTGATGCTCAACACCGGGATCTCCGCGGTGCTGGGCCTCGGCTTCTGGCTGGTCGCCGCCCGCTACTACTCCGAATCCGCCGTCGGCCAGGGCTCGGCCGCGATCGCCGCCATGAAGTTCCTCGCCGGGCTCACCGCGGTGACGCTCACCGGCGCCCTGGCCCGCTTCATCCCGGTCTCCGGCCGTGCCACCGGGCGGCTGATCGCCCGTACGTACGCGGGCAGTTCGCTGATCGTGGCGTGCGCCGCGGCGGTCTTCCTGCTCACCCTGGACACCTGGGGGCCGTCGTACCGCTTCCTGCACGGGACGGTCAACGGGCTCGGCTTCATCCTGGTCGTGATGGCCTGGAACCTGCTCACCCTCCAGGACGGGGTGCTGACCGGGCTGCGCAGCGCACCCTGGGTGCCGGTGGGCAACACCGTGTTCTCGGCGGTGAAGCTGGCCCTGCTGGTGGGGCTGGCCGCCGCGATCCCGACGACCGGTGTGTTCGTCTCCTGGGGCCTGGCGATCGCCACCTCGATCGTGCCGCTGGGCTGGCTGGTGTTCCGGCGGCTGGTGCCCCGGCATGTGACGGCCACCGAGGAGCACGCCAAGCCGCCGTCGGCGAGGGAACTCGGGCACTTCCTCGCGGGCGACTACACCGGCTCGCTGTTCTCGCTCGCCGTGGTCTACCTGGTGCCGGTGATCATCGCCTCGCAGGTCAGCTCCGAGGACAACGCCTACTTCTACATCACCACCACCATCGGCGGCACGGTCAACCTGCTCGCCATCAACATGGGCGCCTCGCTGACCGTGGAAGGCTCCCACGACCCGGCGCGGCTGGCCGCCAACACCCGGGCGGCGCTCAGGCGGATGGCCCGGATCATGGTGCCGATCTGCGGTCTGCTGTTCCTGCTGGCGCCGCAGATCCTGCACGTCTTCGGCGAGGGCTACGCCCACGCCGCCACCCCGCTGCTGCGCTGGTTCGCGGTGGGCGCGCTGCTTCGGGTGGTGATGGAGACCTACTTCGCGGTGCTGCGCGCGCAGAGCCGCACCGCCGGACTGGCCTGGCTGCAGGGCCTGCTGTGCGTGCTGGTGCTCGGGCTGACACTGCTGCTGCTCCCCCGGATGGGGCTGACCGGTGCGGGCGTCGCGGAGATCTCCAGCCTCGCCGTGATCGTCGCGATCGCCGCGCCCAAGCTGTTCCGGACCGTCCGGGCCGCACCGGCCGCCGCCGTCCCCGAGGACGCGGCACCCGACGGGGACCTCGCCGACCTGGGGGCGCGCGAGGTCCCCGCCCGGACCGCACCGCACCCGCGGCCCGCCTGGGCGCTGGAGTCCGACACCCTCGCCCTGGGCGTCCACGTCGACTTCGACCACGTGGAACGCCGGCCCGACGTACGTCCCGGACCGGGCACCCCGCCCGCGGGCACCGCCGTGACGGGAGTGGGCGGGCCGGCCCAGTGGACGCTCGGGCCACGGCGCCCGGATCCGCTCGGGCTGCCCGTCGAGGACCGGGAACCCGGTTCGGAGGCCTCGCTGGGACCGGCCGACCGGGAGGTGGACGCGCCGTTCGCGGCCGAGGAGCGCGCGGTGGTGCCGGACGCGCTGCCGCTCACCGCCGGGGAGCCGGCCGCCGTGTCCGAGGAAGAAGTGACGGAGGCGGCCGGACCGGCGACGGGGGTCCCGGCGGCGGCCGAGCCGGTGAAGGCCCCGAGCCCGGGGCCGCGGGCACAGGCACCGGCGGCCGACGCGCCGCCGCGCTCCTGGCGGGAGCGCCTGGCGCCCACCCGGTCCGGGGTCGTTCTCGGCTGTCTGCTGGCCGCCGCGCTGCTGCTGTACTGGGTGCCCGCGCTACGGCTCGACGACGCCGCCCTGGACCGGATGGGCGGGCTGGGCCTGATCTCGGTGCTGCCGCTGCCGACGCTGGTCGGCGCGGCCCTGCTGATCACGGTGTTCGCCGTGCTGCTCTGGCTGCGCCGCGAGCACCGGGCGCTGCTGCTGCTCACCCTGCTCGCCACCGTCGTGTCGCTGCACGCGCTGCCCGCGGTGATCGAGACCGAACCACGGTTCGCGACGGCCTGGCAGCACCTGGGGTTCATCGACTACATCGACCGCACCGGGGCGGCCGTACCGGACCTGGACGCGCGCTGGAGCTGGCCGGGCTTCTTCGCGGTGGCCGCGTTCGTGGCGCGGGCCTGCGGGCTGAGCGACTTCACCGAGGTCATCCGCTGGTGGCCGCTGACCGTCCAGCTCCTGTACCTGGCACCGATGTTCCTGCTCACCCGCTCGCTGCGGGCGAGCTGGCGGGCCAAGTGGACCGGGGTGTGGATCTTCGTGCTCAGCGGCTGGGTGGGCCAGGACTACTTCTCCCCGCAGGGCTTCACCTATCTGCTCTACCTGGCCTTCGTGGCGATCCTGCTGGTCTGGTTCCGGGCGCCGCGCGTGCTGTGGGCCACGGCGCGCCCCGGCGAGGCGGAGGTCGAGCCGGCGGACCGGCGGCAGCGGGCCGTGCTGCTCATGGTGGTGATCGGCCTGTTCGCCGCCAGCGTCCCGGCCCACCAGCTCACGCCGTTCGTGATGCTGGGCGTGCTGGCCGTCCTCGTCCTGGTCGGCCGGTCCGAACTGCGCGGGCTGCCCGTCCTGTTCGCGGTGCTGGTGGTGTTCTGGCTGGGCTTCATGGCCGAGCCGTACTGGTCCGGGCACTTCGACGAGCTGTTCGGCGGGGTCGGCGGGGTCGGCAGCAATGTGTCGACGTCCGTCTCCGGCCGGATCCAGGGCGGCGACTCCACGCACAAACTGGTGCTCTACACACGGGTGCTGCTGGCCGGATCGATCATGCTGTTCGCCTGCTGGGGCTGGTGGCGGCGGCGCGAGCACAAGTACCGGGAGCGGTCGCTGCTGGTGCTGACCTTCGTGCCGTTCCTGGGCTTCGGCATGCAGTCCTACGGCGGCGAGATGGCGCTGCGCGTCTTCATGTTCGCGCTGCCCGGGGCCGGTCTGCTCGCCGCCCTCGCGCTGTTCCCGCGTGCCGGGGTCACCGCCCGGGAACGCGAGAAGGACCGGGTGAGCCTCGCGCCGGTCGCCGCGCTGCTGGCCGGGCTGCTGCTCATGGGCGGCTTCCTGGTGGCCCGCTGGGGCAACGAGCCGTTCGAGCGGATCCGGCCCGGCGAGGTGGCGGCCATGGACTACGTCTACGCCCACGACCGGCCGACCGTACGACTGCTGTGGCTGAGCAACGACCCCGTCACCAACGTCACCCCGGCCATGCCGTGGGGCGCGCGGGACATGGAGCGCGTCAACTACGTGCCGACCCTGGCGCCGGTCGACCCGGTCCTGGTGTCCGGGCTGGTCAAGGCGCTCAAGGACGCGGGCCCCAACTCGTATCTGATGGTGAACAAGAGCCAGGTCACCTATCTCCAGATGGACGTCGGCTACTCGGCCGCCTGGCCGTCGCGGCTGGTCGAGAGCCTGGACGACCGGCATGAGCTGAAGAAGGTCCTCACCAACGAGGACGCGACCCTGTACACGCTGCGCGAGCAGCCCGCGGGGGCGGTGCCGAAACCCGATCCGGGGCCGATCGGGCCGAAGGTGACCTGGACGCCGTGGTCGGTGGTCGGCGGACTCGCGGCGCTCGCCCTGGTCCTGATGCTCACCGCCCGGGAGGTCGTCCGGGTCGCGATGCGGCCGAGCGTGCGCCAACTGCGGTGGCTCCAGGGCAGCTTCTGGTTCTCGCTGCCGCTGCTGGCGGTGCTGCTCGCCTCGCTGGTGCAGCGGTTCATGACGATGGGGAAGGGCTGAGCGGCGGGGCGGCACGGTGGCTGGTGAAGTGGCTCGGACGGTCTACCGTTCGAGCCACTTCACTTCGTAGGCCCCCATGTCGAACCGCCTGCCGTCGACCTGGGCGCTGATCGGCCGGTTCAGGGTGTTGACCACCAGGACGGTCCTCGCGCTCGCCAGGACGCGGACGTTGGGCACGTCGTCGGAGGCGATCGGGACCGTCTGGTACGTCGTCCCGGGCGGGAAGGCCTTGTCGAAGCGGGAGAGCAGGTCGTACATGGGCAGCGCCCGGCCGCCGGCGGCGCTGTCGGTGGGCGTCCACAGGCAGCCGGGACAGCCGGTGCCCTTCTCCTCCTCGGGGTTCCAGTAGAAGCCGGAGGAGGCGCCGCCCTCGACCATGGCGATCAGGCCGGCGGCCTGGACGGCGACGCGGTGCGCCTCGGACCAGCCCTTGCGGTCGTCGTTGCCGTCGGCGGGCTCGACGTAGTACTCGGCCCACCACAGCGGCAGTCCGTGGGTCTGCTGCCGCACCCACCGGCCGACCGCCGTCAGCTTGTCGGTGGCGGCGAACTCGTTCGGCAGCAGTTCGTCGTCCTTGGTGTAGCTGGAGCCGTCCACCACCACGAAGTCGGCGCCCGCCTTGTGCGTGTTCCAGTAGCCGAAGGCGTCCAGGACCCGCTGGTCCATCGCCCCCCAGGGGCCGCGCAGGGCGGTGGAGGCGTCGTCCTTCTGCCGTGGGTCGACGCTGTCCATGACGAGGTACGGCCCGCCCACCATGATCTCGGGGTCGACCTTCTTGAGCGCCCGGTAGACCAGGTTGTACAGCTCGGTGTAGCCCTCGTAGTCCCAGCGGGCCCGGGCGTTGTTCCAGAAGCCCTTGAACTCGTTCCAGACCAGGAAGTGCCGCACGTCCGGGTAGCGCTTGGCGACGGTCGCGGCGAGCGCGGCGTAGTCCTTGTAGTGGTCGGGCGTCGGGGCGGTCTCCAGGGCGGACTGGCTCCAGTCGGTGTTGCCGACACCGGCCTTGCCGCCCTTCATCCAGTCGGGGGCGCAGCACAGGGTGATCACCGGGACGCCGCCGGACTTGCGCATGAAGTCGACGCGGCGGTCCAGGGCGCCGAAGTCGTAACGCCCCTTGACGGGCTCGGGGTTGTCGGCGCCCCAGCCCATGATCGCCTGGTTCTGCGGTGGTCCGCCGCCCTTCGACAGCAGCCCCTCGACGCGGTCCGTGGCGGCGGCGCTGCCCTCGTCGGCGCTGAACTGGGTGTGGGTGAACCCCCAGCCGACGTACGGCTCGTCCGCGTCCCGGGGGGTCGCGGGCGTGCCGTGCACCTTGGCGCCGTCACGTGTGGTGCCCTCGCTGCTCGCGCCGCCGGGCAGCGCGTTGACCAGGGCCACCACCAGGGCCACGACGGCCGCACCCACACCGAGCAGCGCGGTGAGCCGCCACCGCCCCGCCCCCGAATACCACCCATGACGTCCCATCAAGGACAACAATAAGGGCGGAATTCGCCCCTCCGGGAGGGTTTGCGCAGGCTCGTGGCGCGGGTCGGGGCGCACCCGTGCCGGCGGGAGCGCCGACACGTGAGGCACGCACCGGAAACGGGGTGCGTACGGCGGTCCGGTGACGGATCATGGCGGCATGTCTGCGAACCCACACGACGCTCTGCCGATCCGGCTCAACGTCGACGACTCCGACTCGCCGTCCGACGTCGTCGACGCGCTGTTCCTCGGCCGCTTCGCGACGGGCGAGCAGCCGTACTCGCACGCGGCGAACATCGACCGGGTGCGCTCGGGTGCCACCCTGCTGCCCGACGGCGCCCGGGTGCTGCGGGTGGCCCGGGACGACGACCGCAGCGCGACCCTCGCGGAGGGCGACGGCTGGACCCTGCTGGTCTCCCGCTGGAACCGGGGCGCCGACGTCACGGTCACGGCGACCAGCGCCGATCTGGCCAAGAAGGTCCTCGACCAGGCCACGGACGGCGCGGCCGACGAGCCGGAGCCGCAGCCGGAGAACGTGACGATGGGGTTCTGGTACGTCTCGCCCCGGCGCGGCCCGTACCGCACCACCCGGCAGATCTCGGCGGGCACCTGGGACGAGGTCCGGGCCAACTACACGGCGCCGGTCGCGGACGCCATGGAGCGTCTGATGAAGACGACCCCGCAGGACATCGCGGGCCGGCTGCTCCTGCTGCACGGCCCACCGGGCACCGGCAAGACCTCCGCGCTGCGCACGCTGGCCCGCTCCTGGCGCGACTGGTGCCAGGTGGACTGCGTCCTGGACCCCGAGCGCCTCTTCTCCGACGTCGGGTATCTGATGGACATCGCCATCGGCGAGGACGACTCGGCGGGCAAGGGCCGCTGGCGGCTGCTGCTGCTGGAGGACTGCGACGAACTGATCCGCGGCGAGGCCAAGCACACGGCCGGCCAGGCGCTGTCCCGGCTGCTGAACCTCACCGACGGGCTGCTCGGCCAGGGCCGCAACGTCCTGGTGGGCGTGACGACCAACGAGGACCTGGAGCGTCTGCACCCGGCCGTGGTCCGCCCGGGCCGCTGCCTGGCCCGTATCGAGGTCGGGAGGCTGACCCGGCGGGAGGCGGTGGACTGGCTGGGCACCGAGGAGGGCGTCGGCCGCGAGGGCGCGACCCTGGCGGAGCTGTACGCGCTGCGCCGGGGCACGTCTCCCACGGCCCTCCCCGAGCCGCGCGAAGGCGCGGACGCGGGGCTGTACCTGTAGTCGGCCGCTGGGCTGTGGCCGCAGCCGGCGGCTGGTGGTGT
>NZ_JBEXZD010000044.1:0-56491 GCF_040628575.1 Streptomyces sp. NPDC006393 | reverse complement strand
GTGCGGCCTCCAGGGCCGCACCCCACCGCTTGGTGTGTGCCGTCTCAGCCGCTCAGCGCCCGCACCACCTCACGCAGGACGACCGGGTCGTACGGCATCGCCAGGTGGGTGGCCCTGTTGTCCGGGGCGAGCTCCTGCAGGCACAGGTTGGTCACCTCGTGACCCGGCTCCGACGGGGTGAGCCGCTGGGACGTGGGCGGCTGGACCACCTCGTCCCGTGTGGACCAGATGACGGTGTACCGCACGCCGTCCACCGTGTCGCCGTGGGCCGTCAGCTCGCGGATGAACTCCGAGTCGTGCAGCAGCTGCGTGAAGGCCGGGCTCACCCGGAACAGCATCCGCTCCTCGACGATGTCCCGTACGCCGACCGCCTGGCGGACCAGTGCCGTCAGCCCCTCCACGGTGACTCCGTGGTTGCTGGGCGCGATGCCGACCACGTGGTGCACCTTGTCGGCGCCGCCGAGGTACTTGAGGTAGTAGTGCGGGAGCATCCCGCCCTGCGAGTGCCCGACGAGGTTCACCTTGGGCGCGCCGGTGTCGGCGAGCACCCGCTCGACGAAGGCGGCGAGCTCGCGGGCGGACAGCCGGATGTCGGCCAGGCCGTACAGTCCGGGCAGGCTCGGCATCTCCCCGTAGTTCAGGCGGAAGACGCGGTGCCCGGCGGCCTTGACCGCGGGCACCGCCTCCCGCCAGACGTACTGCCGGTCGCCGAGCGTGCCGTGCACGAGGACGACGGGGTGGGGGCGTTCCGGGTCCGGCGGCCGGCCCCAGTCGTCGGCCGCGGTGTCGGGGCCGAGGGCGGCGGCGGCCCGGTGGCCCGCGGCCGTGGCGTTGCCGGACAGCCGCTCCGGCGCGCGGGTCAGCTCCGTCCGCACGTCGTCGGCGTTCACTCCGGGGATGGGGGGCAGGGACATACGACCTCCTGGATGTGGTGAGGTGGTGGGCGGACACGCGGACGCCCGGCCGGTGTGGCAGGTGGCCGGGCGTCCGGGACGGCGAGCGAAACGTCAGCCTCCTTCGGGGGGCGGGCAGGTGAGTGTGCGGAAGGCGCGGTCGTGCCAGAGCAGCGGCCGGCCGTCGCCGACCTCCACCGCCCGTACCCGGCCGACGACCAGGTCGTGGTCGCCGTACCGGCGCACGTCCTCGACCAGGCACACCGTCCAGGCCAGCGCCTCGGACAGCACCGGCAGACCGAGGACGTGCCGTACCGGGACGCCGGTGAAACGCCCGGCGGGCGGCAGGGCCGGATCGGCGAACCGCTCGGCCACGGTGCGCTGGTGCTCCGCCAGGAAGCTGACGGCGAACACGCCGCGCGCCCGCGCGGCGGCCAGCGTTCGCGAGCCGCCGCGCAGACAGGCCAGCAGCAGCGCCGGGCGGGCCGACAGCGAGGTGAGCGCCGACACCGTGGTCCCGGCCTGCCGGCCCCCGGCGTCGAGCGCGGTGACCACGGTGACACCGGCCGTCAGCTTGGCGTACAGGCCCAGGCAGCGCACCGGGTCGGGGCCGGGCTCGTCGCGCAGGGTGTCCCAGCCCGCGCCCTCGGGCGCTCCGGGCCGGCGCGGGGCGAGGGCGAGCTCAGCCATGGGCGGGGGCGGCCATCCGGGCCAGGGGTGCGGAGGGCAGCGCGCTGACCCGGCCCAGCAGCCCCCGCAGAATGAGTTCGATGTTGGTCCGCAGGGTGGACTCCGCCACCGGGTCGAGGAGATCGGCCAGGGTGGGGATGCCGAGGTCGAAGGCGGCGTCGAAGGTGACGGCCGTGCCGTGCTCGGCGGACGCGCACCGCCAGCTGCCCTCGAACACCTGGAAGTCACCGCGCAGTTGGGTGAAGGCGAGGGTCAGCTCCTCCGGCCGGAAGGAGTCGCGTTCCGTCCACCGCATCAGGCCGTTGCGGAAGCGGACGGTCCAGTCCGACACCACCGTGCCGTCGGCGCCGGGCGGATGCACCACCACCTCGCGGACGGTGTCGGTGACGTCCGGATAGCGCCGGAAATCCCTGATCCGCCGGTAGGCGGCCTCCGGCTCGACGTCGTGGGCGGTCATCCGTACGGTCACATGACGCATCGGCATACCTTTCCGCCGCCGCGGGGGACGGCTCCTCCAGCGTGGTTGTGCGGGGCCGGGCCGGTCAGCCGAGGCGGGTCGCCACGGCGTGCAGGGCCTCGGACAGGGCGGTGAGGAACAGGCGCAGTTCCTCGTCGGTGACGACGGCCGGCGGGGTCAGGCGCAGCACACGGCCGGCGTTCAGGGAGTGGTTCACCAGCACGCCCCGGCCGACGAGTTCCAGGATCAGCTCGCCCACGGCCTGCTCGGCGCCGAACTCCAGACCGATCAGCAGCCCGCGTCCGCGTACGTCCCGGACGAGGCCTCCTGTGTAGGGGGTGCAGGCGGTGCGCACACCGTGCAGCAGCCGGATGCCGAGCGTCCGGGCCCGGCCGGGCACGTCCTCCCGGTCCAGCGCCTCCACGGCGGCCAGCGCGGCGGCGCAGGCCAGGGGAGAGGCGGCGAAGGTGGAGGTGTGCAGGTAGGGGTCCCGCGAGAAGGGCGCGTACGCCTCGTCGGTGGCCACCATCGCGGCCACCGGCACCACCCCGCCGCTCAGCCCCTTGCCGACGAGCAGCACGTCGGGGCGGACGTGCTCGGTGTCCACGCCCCACCACGAACCCAGCCGGCCCAGGCCCGTCTGGATCTCGTCGACGATCAGGAAGGCCCCGTGCGTACGGCACAGCCGGCCCACGTCCGCCAGATAGCCGGGCGGAGGGATGCGCACACCGCCCTCGCCCTGCACCGGCTCGACGATCACACAGGCCCGCTCCCCGAACCGGGCGAGCGCCTCCGCCAGCGCTTCCCGGTCGCCGAACGGCACCGCCACGCTGTCCGGCAGCAGCGGGCGGAACGGGTCCTGGTAGGTGGGGTTGGCGGTGACGCTGAGCGCTCCGAGGGTCTTGCCGTGGTAGCCGCCGACGGTGCTGATCAGCGCGGTGTGCCCGTGCGCCCGGGCCAGCTTCAGGCCGGCCTCGGTGGCCTCCGCCCCGGAGTTGACGAAGTGCACCCGGTCCAGGCCGAGCGGGGTGTGCGCGGCCAGCGCGGCGGCGGCACGGCCCGCGACCGGCTCCAGAAAGACCCGGGTGGCCAGCGGGTGCGCGTCGATCTGCCGGTGCACCGCCGCGGTCACGGCCGGGTGCCGGTGTCCCAGGATGAAGACGCCGTAGCCGCCGAAGTCCAGATGGCGGCGGCCGTCCTCGGTGTGCACCCAGGCGCCCTCGGACCTCGTCTCCACCATGCCGCCGAGCACCTCGCCGAGCATCGCCCGGCCCACGGCCAGGTGTTCGCGGTAGAGGCGGGCCGTGTCCACGCGGTCGGCGGGCGGTTCCCCCACCCGGGGGACCGTACCGGTGGGCAGCGCCGTCATGACGCCAGTTCCCGCGGCGCGGAGTCCTGGGCGAGCGCCGGCCGGGCCTGTCGCTGCCGGCGCGGGCCGCCGGGGCCGGCCGCCCAGGCGGTCAGGTTGCGCACCAGCGCCCGGCGCAGGTCGTCCTTGGCGACGGCCGTACCGCAGTGCGCGGAGCCGAGCGACGAGTCGAAGGGCAGCGCACGCTGGAAGACCAGCAGCAGCTCCGCATAGGTGTGGAAACGGCGGCGCAGCGACTCGGGGAAGGCAGGTCCCTCGATCAGCGGCAGCAGCAGGCGGTGCACCGACTCCAGCGGGATCAGCCGCGGCGGATGCGGCCGCGGGCCGTAGCGGTCCGCGAACTCCAGGCAGACGTCGACGACTTCACTTTGCAGCAGGGCCGCCGAGCCGGCCGTCAGCCAGTACTCGCCGCCGGTGACACCGGCGCGCAGCAGGTCGCCGACGGCACGGGCGACGACGTCCTGCGGCACCATGTCGATACGCGCCCCGGGCTCTCCCGGCAGGACCGGGACCTGGCCCTTGACGATGGCGCCCAGCGCCCGGGTCAGACCCTGGGCCCCCGCGATCCGGCCGGTGACGGAGTCGCCCATCACCACCGAGGGGCGCAGGATCGCCCCCGGCACCGGCGCCTCGCGCACCACCTGCTCGGCGGCCGTCTTGGAGGCCAGATAGGCGGCGGCACCCGGGAAGCGCTCCTGCTCCTCCGCGGCCAGCGGGTTCGCCACGAACGCGGTGCTGATGTGGTAGAACGGCGCCTCCGCGTGAGCGGCGAGGTCCAGCATCGTGGCGGTGCCGTCCAGATTCGCCCGCCGGATGGCCTCCGGGGCCGCCTTCCAGTTGGTGGCGGCGGCGGAGTGCACGACGAGGTCCACCTCGGCGGCGAGCCGGTCGAACCCCGCGCGGGACAGACCCAGACCGGGCTCCAGCAGATCGGCGCCGACCTCCTCGACCCTGGGGTCGTCCACGGGAGTGCGGTGACGCAGGCAGATGATGCGGAAGGCGGGCGACAGCTCCTCGATCAGGGCGCGGCCCAGGACGCCGGAGCCGCCGGTGAGCAGGAGCGCCGGGCGGCGGGGCGGCGGAGGCGGCGGAAGATGAGGCATGCGAAGGTTCCCCTCGGTCGGAATGAGTGGAGGGCGCTGGTCGGGCAGGGTCGGCGGGAGGTGAAGTCGTGAATCGACGGCACGTCAGGCGATGGTCAACGGTCCGTCGGCCAGGTAGCCGGCGAGCGGTCCGGTCATCCGTGACCGGGAGGGCGGGTGCAGCGCGAGGCCGTTCGCGCAGGCGGCGAGATAGCCGACCTCGTCGGAGGTCATGAAGTTGAGTCCGCCGAGCAGTTCCACGGCCCGCGGGACGATCCGGGCCAGGGCGTCCTGCACGCCGTAGCGCACATAGAGCGAGTCGGCGAGCGTGCACTCGTCGGGCGTGGCCTCGTCCACCCGCCGGGCCAGGCCCTCGACCGCGGCGGCGGCGCCCTCGACGGCGACCAGCAGGGCGACCCGCTCGCCCTCGGGCACCCGGTCGTTCAGCAGCACCCGCTCCACCAGGGCGCTCGCGGCGCCCAGGTAGCTGCCGGTCATCAGCAGCTCGAACCAGACCAGGCCGACCGTCTGCACCTCGTCCAGCCGGGCACCGGGCGGACACGCGGTACGCACCAGCAGATCGGGCGGCACCAGGACCCCGTCCAGGGTCACCTGGTCGCTCTCGGCGCCGGCCAGGAAGCCGCTGGACCAGAAACCGCTGACGCTCAGGCCCTCGCTCTCGGCGGGGATCAGGGCCACGGCCAGCTCCCGGCCCTCGCCGTCCTCGCACGGCACGAGCACGCTTGCGGTCAGCAGATCCATGGAACGGGCCAGGCTGCACGGCCGTTTCACCCCGCTGATCCGCAGTCCCTCCGGCGTAGGGGTGGCCGTCATCGACGGCGACAGGATGCCGCTGCCGCTGCGTCCCTCGGCGAACCCGGAGGCCATCAGCTTGTTCTCGGTGGCGACGGCCTGGACCAGCATCCACTCCAGCCCCTCACCGGAGTTGCTCAGTCCGACCAGGGTCGCCATCGAGAAGTGGTGCATGGTGGTCGCCACGGCGAGCGAGGGCGAGCGGCTGCCCAGGGCGCGCTGCACCCGTACGGTGTCCAGCGCCGAGGCCCCCCGGCCCTGGAGGGACTCCGGGGCGAGCAGGCCCGGGCCGCCGCTCTCCCGGAACAGTCCGATCGCCGGGCTTCCGGGCTTCTCCAGGGTCATCAGCGGTACGGCTCGCAGACTGTCGTCCAGCCCCGGCAGCAGTTTGGTGAGGGCCGCGCGCTCACGGTCCAGGAATCTCATGTCGTCCCCTGCTCCTTGGTCCTCGGGCGCTGCCGACGGCGACGGTCCACGGTGTCGCTGTCGTGGCAGCGTCGCTTTTGTTTACGCCCGGGACACGGGAACCCCTCGGGGAGAACCGGGATGACGTGAACAGACGGAGCCCCCGGAGCTGTCGGACACGGCCCGCCCGGGGCACTTCCGGCGGGGCCTGCTGGCGCCGGCGGGGTCCGTGGCCGCTGCTGGGGGCTCGTTGTCGCCGCTGGGGGCCCGCTGCCGCCGCCGGTCCGTGGCCGCCGTCGGGGTCCCGTTGTCGCCGCTGGGGGCCTGCTGGCGCCGGTGGGGTCCGTGGCCGTCGTCGGGGACCCGCTGCGGCGCACTACCGCCGCCGGGGCCCGCGATCCGCGTCCCGCTTCCCGCGGCCGGCTTCCTGCGACCCGCTTCCCGCGACCGGCCGTCCGCGACCGCTCCCTGTGACCAGCCGCCCGCACCCGCGCCCGGTGATCGTCGTCCCGCTTCGCGCGCACCCATCGCATGCCCGCGCTGCAACCGGGCGCCTCACATGCCCGCGCCCGCACCGCGCGTCCTGAGGCGGGGCGCGCCCTCCGGGAGCATGCCTGGTGCTGCGTCGGCCTGCGTCCGGGCGCTGGTGGTGTGCCGGTGGCGGCCGTGCGCCCCGCATGGTGCGCGCGGCCCGCGCCGCGCCGCGCCGCACGGCGCTCACGCCGGGCGCGCCGCCGTCACCGGCCGGGCGCTCCCGCGCGCAGGCCGTCCATGACGAGGTCCAGGAGGCGGGTGGCGCGCGACTGCCAGTCGCCGTGGGGATCGAGCTGCCAGAGGCCGGCGATGGCGAGGACGAAGTCCTCGGAGGTCACGCCCGGGCGGATCGTCCCGGCTTCCTCGTTGGCGCGCAACAGGAGCTCGGCCGCCGCCATCAGCGGGCTGTTTCCCGGCTTCGCCGGGCTGCCGGGCCCGGTGGTGGCCTGGCGGATCGCGTCGGCGAGGCCCGCCTTCGTCATGGCGAACCGGGCCAGGTGGTCCATCCACTCGCGCAGGGCCCGGTCCGGTTCCCGGCAGGCCAGCAACTCGGCCGCGCTGTCGGCGACCTGCTTCATCTCGTGGCGGTAGATCTCCAGGACCAGCGCCTCGCGGTTGGGGAAGTTCCGGTAGAACGTGCCCTGACCGACTCCGGCCTTCCGGGCGATCACGCTCAGCGGGGCGTCCGCGCAGCGGGTCAGCTCGGCCACCGCCACTTCCAGGATGGTCTCGCGGTTGCGTTGCGCGTCCGAGCGCAGCGGCGCGTCCTTCTTCTGCCGCACTCGTCCTCCTTTTGGGTGCGTCGCCGAACCCGGTCTTGCTAAGCGGACAGCTGTCCGGTAGGTTTTCGGATAACGGACAGCTGTCCGCTTACTACCACCATAGTTGCGGGACGTGTGTTTCCGCCATGTACGGCACTTTCTCTTCCTGCTCTTTTCTCGTCTCAAGACACCTCCGGCTCCTCGACTCGCTGCTCTCCGTCCGTCCCTGATTCGTCCGTCTGCCAGGCCGTCCCTCGACGTGCTTCCGGATACGCGAAAGAAGCTGATCATGGACCCAGCCTCCCCGGCCCTCCCGACGTACAGCGCCATCACCTTGAACATCAACGGCGAGAAGCACACACTGACCGCCGACCACCGCACCACCCTGCTCGACGCCCTGCGCGAGCGTCTGGATCTGACCGGCACCAAGAAGGGCTGCGACCAGGGGCAGTGCGGAGCCTGCACCGTCCTGGTCGACGGGCGCCGGGCCGTTGCCTGCCTCCAGCTCGCGGTGGCGGCCGAGGGACGCGAGATCACCACCATCGAGGGAGTGGCCGAGGGTGACACGCTCCACCCGGTGCAGCAGGCCTTCCTCGACCTCGACGGCTTCCAGTGCGGTTACTGCACACCGGGACAGGTCTGTTCGGCCATCGCGGTGATCGAGGAGCACGCGGCCGGCTGGCCGAGCGCGGTCACCGACGACGTACGCCCCGAAGCGGGACCACCCTCGCTGACCGCCGACGAGATCCGCGAGCGGATGAGCGGCAACCTGTGCCGCTGCGGCGCATACGTGTCGATCGTGCGTGCCGTCGCCCGGGCCGCCGGGACGGCCGCGGGCAGCGAGGACGTGCGAGCCGTGCGGGCGGGCGAGTCCGCGCCGGCCGCCGAGAGCAAGGACAAGGAGGCCGCCGCATGAAGGAGTTCGGCTATCAGAGGGCCCACGACGTCGCTGGCGCCGTGGCGCTGCTGGGCGCCGATCCCGAGGCCCGCTTCCTCGGCGGCGGCACCAACCTCGTCGACCTGATGAAGACCGGCGTCGAGCGGCCCGCCCGCCTCGTGGACGTCCGCGAACTGCCACTCGACGGGATCGAGGTCACCGAGGACGGCGGCCTGCGCATCGGCGCGACCGTCACCAACAGCGACCTCGCCGCCCACCCCGAGGTCCGTCGCCGCTACCCGGTGCTGACGCAGGCCGTCCTGGCCGGCGCCTCCGGACAACTGCGCAACATGGCCACCGTGGGCGGCAATCTGCTCCAGCGCACCCGCTGCGGCTACTTCACCGACGTGACCCAGCCGTGCAACAAGCGCACCCCCGGCAGCGGCTGCCCCGCGATCCAGGGCGAGCACCACAACCACGCCATCCTGGGCGCCTCCGCGCACTGCGTGGCCGTCCACCCCTCCGACATGGGCGTGGCGCTGACCGCCCTCGACGCCGTCGTCACCTACGAGACGGCCGACGGGCCGGGCGAGCTGCCGCTCGACGACTTCTACCTGCCCGTGGGCGACACCCCGCACCGCGAGACGGCCCTGCCGCCGGGCGCGCTGATCACCGGCGTCACCCTGCCGCCCGTCCCGGCCGCCGCCCGCTCCCGCTACCGCAAGGTCCGCGAGCGCGCCTCCTACGCCTTCGCGATCGGCTCGGTCGCCGCCGCGCTGGACGTCCAGGACGGTGCCGTACGCGAGGCCCGCCTGGCCTTCGGCGCGGTCGCCTCCCGGCCCTGGCGGGCCCGGGCGGCCGAGCAGGTGCTGGCCGGGGCACCGGCCGACGCCGAGACCTTCGCCGCCGCAGCGGACGCCGAACTGGCGGCGGCCGATCCACTGCCCCACAACGCGTACAAGGTGACCCTGATCCGCAACCTGGTGGTGGCCGTGCTCACCGAACTCACCGAGGAGGCCGCCCGATGACCACCGCCACGACCGGGACCCGCACGACCACCAAGGGCTTCACCGGAACCTCGCACACCCGTGTGGAGGGACGCGACAAGGTCACCGGAGCCGCCCGGTACGCGGGCGAGATCCCCTTCGCCGACCTCGCCCACGGCTGGCTGGTGCTGTCCACCGTCGCCCGCGGCCGGATCCGGTCCATCGACACCGCCCCCGTCCTCGCCCGGCCGGGTGTGCTCGCCGTACTGCACCACGAGAACGCCCCGCGCGTGGAGACCGACTACGTCGGCATGCTGGGCGTCCCGGACCCCACCTGCGCCGTCTTCCAGCACGACCGGGTCCCGCACCTGGGCTGGCCGGTGGCACTGGTCGTCGCCGAGACGTCCGAACAGGCCCGCGAGGCCGCCGAAACACTCGTCGTGCACTACGAAAAGGAGCAGCACGACATCGACTTCGCCGCCGCCCGCCCAAACGCCCACCCGGTGGACGGCTACATGCCGGCGGTGGTCGAGAAGGGCGACCTGGACGCCGAACTCGCCGCGTCCCACGTCGTCGTCGACGAGGAGTACACCACCCCCGAAGAGCACCACGCCATGATGGAGCCGCACGCGGCGACCGCCCGGTGGGACGGCGGCCGGCTCGAACTGGTCGACTCCAACCAGGGCACCACCTGGGTCGTCGGCGAACTCGCCAAGATGTTCTCGCTGGACCCGGCCTCCGTGCGGGTACGTTCAGAACACGTCGGCGGGGGCTTCGGCAGCAAGGGCGTCCGCGCCCACCAGGTGGCCGCCGTGATGGCCGCGACCGTCCTCCAGCGCCCCGTACGGGTCGTCATGACACGCCGTCAGATGTTCTCCCTGACCGGCTACCGCAGCCCCACAGCGCAGCGCGTCCGGCTGGGCACGGACGCCGACGGACGGCTGCGGGCACTGGAGCACCGCTCGGTCAACCTCACCTCGACCGTGTACGAGTTCGTCGAGTCCGCGGCCGGCCCGGCCCGGGTGATGTACGACGCCGACGCCCACCACACCGCCAACCGCGTCGTACGGCTGAACGTGCCCACCCCGACCTACATGCGCGCCCCGGGCGAGGCACCGGGCTCGTTCGCCCTGGAGTCCGCGCTCGACGAACTCGCCGAGAAGTGCGGGCTCGACCCGATCGAACTGCGGCTGCGCAACGAACCCGAGCGCGGTCCCGTCTCCGGACTGCCGTTCAGCGGCCGCAACCTGCCCGCCTGCTTCCGCGAGGGCGCCCGCAGGTTCGGCTGGGCGGACCGGGATCCGCGCCCCGGTGTGCGCCGTGAAGGGCGCTGGCTGCTCGGCACCGGTACGGCCGCCGCCTCCTTCGGCGCCGGAGCCGGACCCTCCACGGCCGTCGCCACGGCCGAACCGGACGGCACGTTCACGGTGCGGATCGCCGCCGCCGACATCGGCACCGGAGCCCGTACCGCGCTCACCCTGATCGCCGCCGACGCGCTGGAGGTCTCACCGGACCGGATCGAGGTCCGGATCGGCGACAGCGACTTCGGACCGGCGATGATCGCCGGCGGGTCCATGGGCACCCGCTCCTGGGGCTGGGCGGTCATGACGGCGGCCGGCGAACTGCGGGAGCGGCTGGCGCTCGGTGCCGACATCCCACCGGAGGGCATCACCGTACGGTCCGACACCACCGCTGCCGTCGGCGCCCTCGCGCAGAAGGAACGGCACTCCTTCGGCGCCCAGTTCGCCGAGGTCGCGGTCGACGTCACCACCGGCGAGGTACGGGTGCGCCGCATGCTCGGCATCTTCGCGGCCGGCCGGATCGTCAACCCGCTCACCGCACGCAGCCAGCTCGTCGGAGGCATGACCTGGGGCATCTCCATGGCCCTGCACGAGGAGGCGGTCCGCGACCGCGCCACCGGCGGTCTCTACGGCGCCGACCTGGCGGGCTACCACGTCGCCACGCACGCGGACGTCCCCTTCGTCGAGGCCGACTGGGTCGACGACCCGGACCCGGACGACCCGGTCGGGATCAAGGGCATCGGGGAGATCGGCATCGTCGGCGCCGCCGCCGCGATCGCCAACGCGGTGTGGCACGCCACCGGCGTCCGCCACCGCAACCTTCCCATCCGCCCGGACCGCGTCCTACAGAGCCTCCCCGGGGAACCGCATGCTTGACATCGCCGGCGAGCTGCACCGCTGGATCGAGGAGGGCCGGGACTTCGCCGTCGCCACCGTGGTGGCCGTCGGCGGCAGCGCACCGCGTGGTCCCGGCGCCGCCCTCGCTGTCGACAGCGAGGGCACGGCGATCGGATCGGTCTCCGGCGGCTGTGTGGAGGGGGCGGTCTACGAGCTGTGCCGGCAGGCGCTCCAGGACGGCGAGAGCGTCCTCGAACGGTTCGGCTACAGTGACGAGGACGCCTTCGCCGTCGGCCTGACCTGCGGCGGCGTCATCGACATCCTCGTCACCCCCGTTCGCGGGGACACGCCGCTGCGGGCGGTGTCGCGGGCGGCGCTGGCGGCCGCCGTCCGCGACGAGCCGGTGGCCCTCGCCCGCGTCGTCCGGGGACCGGCCGGCCTCCTCGGTGCCACGCTGCTGGTCCGGCCCGACGGCAGCTACGAGGGCGGTCTCGGCGGCCGTCCGGGGCTGGACCGCACAGCGGCGGCCGAGGCCCGCGCCCTGCTGGAGGCCGGCCGCACCGGTGTTCGGGAGCTGTCGGAGGACGGATCGCACTGCCCGGGCGGCCTGAGCCTGCTCGTCGAGTGCAACGTGCCCCCGCCGCGCATGATCGTGTTCGGGGCGGTCGACTTCGCCGCCGCACTCGTCAAGGCGGGCAAGTTCCTCGGCTACCACGTGACGGTGTGCGACGCCCGCCCCGTCTTCGCCACACAGACCCGCTTCCCCGAGGCCGACGACATCGTCGTCGACTGGCCCCACCGCTATCTACGGAGCACCACGACCGACGCGCGCACGGTGCTCTGCGTGCTCACCCACGACGCCAAGTTCGACATACCCCTGCTGACCCAGGCCCTGCGGATGCCGGTGGCGTTCGTCGGCGCGATGGGCTCACGCCGCACCCACGCCGACCGCGAGCGGCGGCTGCGCGAAGCAGGCCTCGGCGAGCGGGAACTGGCCCGGCTCAGGTCCCCGATCGGTCTCGACCTCGGCGCGCGGACACCCGAGGAGACCGCCCTGTCGATCGTGGCGGAGATCGTGGCCACCCGGCGCGGCGGCACCGGCGTCCCCCTGACCGGCTCCAAGACACCGATCCACCGGGAGGAACGGCGGGAGACGGAGCACGGCGACGGCGGCACCCGCGCGGCCTGAGCACCGGCCGGCCACCCGGACGCCCAGCGGGGACGCCGGGCCCGGGCGCCCGGGGCGACCCGACGCCGGGCCACCGAGGACGCCGGGCCCCCGCCGGGGGTGGGTCACGTCCGGGGCCGGGGAAACGTCTCCAGGGCGGTGGCCAGCCCGGCGGCGTCGGTGCCGACCTTGCGGTACACGGAGGAGAGCAGTTGCCGTACACCCTGCTCCGGGAGGTGCAGCTCCTTGGCGACCACCGCCACCGGATGGCCCTGGGCGGCCCGCTCGGCGGCCTTGCGTTCCTGAGCGGTGAGCGTGTCCGTCTGCGCGTACCGCAGGGGCAACGGCCGCAGTCCGGCCGAGGAGAGCTCCTCCCGGGCCCGGCCGGCCAGGGCCTCCGCCCCGCAGTGCACCGCGGTCTCCAGCCCCTGGTAGAGGCGGTCGGCGGCCTCCTGCAACCGGCCGTTGCGGGACAGCGCGGCACCGTGCCCGACCAGCGCCCGGGCCAGCTCGTACGCGGCGGGTGACCGCTCCAGCTGCTCCACCGCCTCCGCGTGCAGATCCAGCGCCGCCGGCCCGCCGGTCACCTCGGCCAGCGTGTGCAGGGCCTGCCCGGTCGCCGACGCCGCACCGAACTCCCGGGCCCGCTGGACGGCATCCCGCGCGAGCTCCACCGCCCGTTCGGGCTCCGTGGAGGCCAGCGCGGACGCCAGGTCCAGCTGCCACGGACACCAGGCGGGGTTGCGCCACGCCCGCCCGTCCAGCCACTCACCGACGTCGGTCAGCAGCGCGGCCGCATCGGCGTGCCGGCCCTCGGCCAGCAGCAACTCGGCGTACACCGTGCGCGGATCGGGGTAGATGACCGCGTTCGGCACGCCCTCGCCGTAGTGGTAGGCATCGGCGATCCGCCGTGCCTCCTCCGTCCGTCCCCGGGCCAGCAGCGTCTGGATCAGCACCCCGATCGCGAACCACTGCGCGGGCACCGCCCCCTCCACCTTGTCCGCGATCCGCAGCCCCTCCCGCACCAGCTCCTCGGCTTCGGCGAGAGAGCCTCGGTGGTAGCGGATGTAGGCGAAGAGGGTCTGGCCGACGGCCAGATGGGAACCCCGCCAGCCCTTCCTCTCGCACTCCGCGATGCCTGTGGTGAACAGCTCTTCGGCGCGCCGCGGCTGGTCGCAGTACATGAACGTCAGAGCGACCGAGACGGGAATCTCGAAGCCCCGGTTCTCGTCCGTCCAGCTCATGCCGCCGTCCAGGGCCTGTTCCGCGCACGTCAGCACGGTCTGCCGCGGCTCACCGCGCACCAGGGCGTCCCAGGCCCGCAGGCCCAGGATGTACCGCTCCTCCAGGTCCCGGCGGGTCAGTCGTGCGGCCAGCTTCGCCAGCCGTCGGGAGCGGGCGGCCGAGTCCGGCTCGTCGGTGCGGAAGGCGCTCCATACGAAATGATCCGCCTGAAGACGCAGCCGGAGACGTGGGCTGGTCGCCTGCTGCGCCGCGTCCGCGGCCACGGTGGCGGCCTCGGCCAGCCGGTCGGTGTGCGCCAGCGCCTGGGCCAGCCGGTACACGATGGAGGCGCGTAGTTCGGCGTCCACGCCGGGTTGTGCCAGCGCCTCCCGGAGATGGCTGACCGTGGCCGTGGGTTCGATCAGGAAGGTGGACCGGGCCAGTTCATGAAGCAACTCGGCCCGCTGCTCGGCGAGTGGAGGCTCTTGCAGTGCCCGGGTCAACAGACGTCGAGCGGCTTCCGGTGCGCCTGCGCGCAGATACTCACGGGCGGCATCGCTCAGGCATGTCACGGCCTCGGTGCTGCCCTCGCAGGGGACCTCCAGCAGATGCCGGGCGGCCGCCGTGGAGCCCAGGCCGGCGGCGAGGATGGCCTCCGCGGCGGCGTTGTGCAGCCCGACCCGCAGTTCCGCGGGGATGGAGCGGTAGATCGCGGTGGCGATCAGCGGGTGCACGAACTCCAGGTTGCCGTCGGGACCGGGCCCGTCCGCCAGGATCCGGGCGCGCCGCAGCCTATCGACTTCCTGGGCGGCCTGCTCGATGCCGACCACGGCGAGAGCGGCGGCCAGTTCCTGCGAGATGGACGTGCCCAGGACGGCGGCGGCCCAGGCGAAGCGGACGGTGGTCGTGCCGTGCCGGTGCAGGCGATCGAGCAGCCCTGGCCCTTTCACCGCCGAGGCCAGGTCGCGCATGACGGGCAGTTCGTCCCGTGACCCGGTCAACTTCCGTTCGGCGAGCCTGATGGCGAGCTCCACCGTCTCGAAAGGGCTGCCGCCGGTGACCGCGCAGCACTCGGCGCAGAACTCGTCCTCGGCTCCCTCGCCCACGTGTTCCCGGACGATCCGCGCCACCGCGACCGCGCTGAGCGGCTCCAGCGCGTGGGGACGGCTTCCGTGGTGTTCGACCAGCGTGCGGAACGCGGCGGCGTCGGACGGCAGTTCTTCGGGCCGGTAGGCGACGACGATGAGCAAGGGAAGGTTCTCGGCCCGTGGCGCGAAGGAGGCGAGCCAGCTCAGTGACTCGGCGTCGGCCCAGTGGGCGTCGTCGACGAGCAGGACGACGGGCGCCTTCAGCATGGTGAGGCGTGTCACGACCCAGTCCAGACCGTCCCGTACACCTGTCGGGTCCGGCGCCCGGGCCGGGTCCGTGGCCTCCAGACCGAGGGCGGTGGCGACGATCTCGTACCAACTCCCCAGGAAGGCCTGCCGTTCCGGCTCGGTCATCGCCGCCAGCGCGGGCTGCACGAGCTGACGGACCACATGGAAGGCCAGCTCCTGCTCGTTCTCGCCGCCTCTCGCCGAGAGCACCGTGAGTCCGTGGGCCACGGCCCGGGCGCGCACCTGCGCCATGAGTGTCGTCTTGCCCAGCCCGGCAGGACCGGTGAAGGCGAGCAGTCCACCGCGTCGGGCTCCGGGTAAGCCATCGGGTGCCGCGGTGAGGTCGGCCAGCGCGGCATCGAGTGCGTGGAGTTCTCGGTGGCGTTCGAGCAACGGCTGATGCCCGTTGATCGACTGCCGTGGCCCATATGCCATGCGCCCTTCCGCTTCCTGTCCTGTGACCATCGGGGGGCAGGCCAGAGCGTACGCTCGCGTGGCTCCGCGCCGGCCGGACAGAGCGCGGAAGGGACAAGGAAGGGTGAATCGGCGGGCGGAGAGGGTTCGTCCCCGCCACGGAGGGGTATCTCGCGTCGGATGGACGTCTACCAGGCGGGCGCCTCCGCCGTGTCCGCGTAGCGGGGCACACTGCGGGACCAGTAGTAGCAGCCGCGGATCCAGCCGATCATCCCGTCCACATAGCCGATGCCGGCGGGGCTCAGTTCGGGCTCCGTCGCGGCGTACAGTTCCACGAACTCGCGGATCGTCCGATCGATGTGCCTGATGGCCAGTGTGACGGCCACGGGCAGGGTGCACCGATGGGCGCCGTGGTAGGCCAGGGCCAGATTGATCACTCCGCCCGTCCGCTGCTCCTTCACCGCCGAGAACAGGTCCGCCGTCCACACCGCCGCGTCGACCGACAGCCGCCTCAGCCGGCGCATCACGGGATGGTGGATCTCCTCGGCAGGCAACTCACAGGGCTGGGCGGCCTCGTAGAGCGGATAGAACGGCTCCACCCCCGCCGTGAGCGACCGTATCGACGTGCACAGCCCGATGCGCAGCGGGGCGGATCGGGTCTGGGCCACCGCTTCGTACAGCAGGCCGTGCACGTACTCGCGGCTGTTCCAGGCCCAGCGGGCCGCCTGGGCCGGGGTGCAGCGCTGCTGGACCTGCCGGTGGAGGTCGGTCAGGGCCGCGCCGAGGGGGGTGAGCGGCGGCTCGCCGTCCCGGAGGATCGCGATGCTCTCGCACAGCATGGGCAGCAGCCGTTCCGGACCGTGCTGTCCCACCTCCTCCGCACGGTCGTCGAAGACGAACTGGTAGGCGATCTGGCTGGCCACGATCTGAAGGATGTCCGGTGGCACGTCCGGGCTGTTGTACGAGGCGAGCTGCGCCGGACGGGTACGGACGATCATGTCCGCCACGCCGGGTTCCGCCGTCAGCCCCCACCGGTGGAGCCACGCGTCCACGCCTGCCGCCGCCTCGGCTTCGTGCGGGTTGCTGCGGAAGGGGAAGGGCATGTGGAGCTGGGCGTCGATCAGGTCCTTGAGGGTCGTGGCCCGGGGCGTGCCCGGATCGTGGGTCGCCTCCGGGGCCGGGGGGACCGGCTTGCCGGCGGCCGGGGCCGCCGTCGCTTCCCGGGCCGGGGCCGTGCGCTGTGAGGGAACCGTCCATTTCCTGTGCGTCGTCGACACCTTGGTCACCTGGCCTTGGGAGAGTCCTGTGCGAGGGACGTGCGCGGTTCGCAGGTCATCACCAGCGACCGCGGACCGAGCGTCACCGCCGGGCGCGGTGGTGCCACCGGACCGGGCGGATGGCGCAGCCGTACGCGGCTCGCGATGGTGGCGAGGGCCACCGTGGCCTCGGTGACGGCGAACGCGTCGCCGATGCATTTGCGGTTGCCCGCGGCGAACGGCAGCATCGCGCCCTGCCGCACCGCCGGCGCCCGGTCCGGGAGCCACCGCTCCGGAAGGAAGCGGTCCGGGTCGGGGAACGAGGCCGGGTCGTGGTGCAGCAGATAGGGGCTGTACAGGACGGTGGCCCCTCGGGGCAGCCGGCATCCGGCGAGCTCGGTCTCCCGCGTCGTGACACGGGTGAACAGCCACCCGGGCGGCGCGTGGCGCAGCGTCTCGGTGATCACGCTGCGGGTGTGGACGAGGTCCGGCAGTCGGTCGGCGCGGGGAGGCCGGCCGGCGAGCAGCGTGTCGACCTCGGTGTGCACGCGGTGCTCCGCCTCCGGATGGCAGGCCAGCAGGCTGAACGCGGAGGCCAGACACAGGGCGGTGGTCTCCACCCCGGTGAGCAGCAGCGTGATGAGGTGGTCGTGGACCTCCCGCGCGGTGATCTGGGGTCCTTCGGCGTCGCCGCGCTCGGCCGCGAGCAGGGTGCCCAGCAGATCGTCGCGCGGGGCGGCGGCACGGCGCTGAGCGATCATCGTGTCGATGACCGTGTGCAGCCGCCGGACGGCATGCCGGTAGCGGCGGTTGGCGGGGGTGGGCACCCGGAAGGGGGCGTCGACCGGCACGACCGTACGGACGAAGAGGCCGCGCACGACGGCCGACAGACATTCCCTCAGTTCCGCACCCGTCGCCTCGTCGAGCGTGTCGGACAGCAGGACCCGGCTGGTGACGCGCGTCGTCAGCGCCATCATGGCCGCGCTGACATCGACCCGCTGTCCGGCCCGCCAGGTGCGGCACACCGCCGCGGCCTCCTCGGCCATGAGGTCCGTGGACGCGGTGACGCGGGAGGGGTGGAAGCGCGGTTGCAGCAGCCGGCGCTGCCGGCGGTGCGTGTCCTGGCGGCTCGTGACCAGCCCGTCGCCCATCAGCGTCCGGAGCCTGTCGTACTGCGGGCCTCCCTTGTCGAAGGTGCGTGTGTCCATGAGCATGCGGTGGACCAGTTCGGGATGACACACCATCCAGGCGCGCAGGGGGCCCAGGCGGATCCGGACCAGATCTCCGCGCTCCGGCAAGGAATTCAGAAACGCCAGCGGACGGCGGAACAACGCGATACCGTGGCTGAAGAAAGGGAATATGCCCGGTGCAGTACCCACGGTCCAGGTTCGGTCGGCCGTGGGCACGGTACTGCTCAGGGCACCACTCATCGAATACCACCTGCCTCAGTAGGCACACGAAAGTCGGGCGGTTCTTCAGGGCTTGGCGCTCGATGCATGTCCTGCCCAGTTCACCGCGCGTTCGGCTCCCGGTCCGCCCGTCAAAGGGGGCGCAAAGGAGCGCGCAGAAGCGTGCGGCGAACCGCCTTTGTGTGTGCTGAGTCAGCCGGTGGTCTCCGGTGTCAGGCGCGCGATGTGCCGCTCTGGTCGGCGCGGCGTGCCGCGCGCTCGGCGTTCCGCTCCTTCAGGCGGGCCGCCTCCTTGCGGACCTCGGCCTGAGTGGCCCGCTCCTTCTCCAGCCACTGAGGCCGGTCCTGCTTCAGGGCGTCGATCTGCTCGGTGGTGAGCGCCTCGGTGATTCCTCCGCGCGCGAGGCCCGCGATGGAGACGCCCAGCCTGGCCGCGACCACCGGGCGCGGGTGGGGGCCGTTGCGCCGCAGCTCGCGCAGCCACTCGGGCGGCGTGGCCTGGAGCTCGTCGAGCTCCGCCCGCGAGACGACGCCCTCCTGGAACTCGGCGGGCGTGGCGGGCAGGTACACACCCAGCTTCTTCGCCGCGGTGGCGGGCTTCATGGTCTGGGTGCTGCGGTGCGACTTCATGGTGTCCAGACTATCGACCGGTCGCGGGTGGTCCGACCACGCCGGGTAACCTTGGCGGAGTGACAGGCTCGGAAGCATCCCCCTCGTTCCGGCTCGCGTACGTTCCCGGGGCGACGCCCGCCAAGTGGGCGCGGATCTGGAGCGAGCGGCTGCCCGACGTCCCCCTCGAACTCGTCCAGGTCCCGGCGGCCGACGCGCCCGGGGTGCTGCGCGACGGCGCGGCGGACGCGGGCCTCGTACGGCTGCCCGTGGACCGTACGTTCTTCAGCGCGATCCCCCTCTACACCGAGACGACGGTGGTCGTCGTCCCCAAGGGCCACCTGGTGACGGCCGCGGACGAGGTGTCGCTCGAGGACCTGGCCGACGAGGTCGTCTTCCACCCCTTGGACGACGTCCTCGGCTGGGAGCGGCCACCGGGGGAGCCCGCCTTCGAGCGTCCCGCCACCACCGGGGACGCCGTCGAGCTGGTGGCCGCGGGCGTGGGTCTGCTTCTCGTCCCTCAGTCGCTGGCCCGCCTCCACCACCGCAGGGACCTCACCTACCGTCCGGTCGTCGACGCCCCCCAGTCGAGCGTCGCGCTGGCGTGGCCGGAGGAGAGGACCACCGACCTGGTCGACGACTTCATCGGGATCGTCCGGGGCCGGACGGTCAACAGCACCCGGGGACGGGGCGGCGTCCGGACCCCGGGCGGGTCCCAGGACGACCGGGCCGGGGCCGCGGACGCCCGCCGGAAGCCCGCGACGGGCAAGTCGACCGGACGTGCCGGCAAGGCGACCACCCCGAGAGCCGGATCGGGCGGCTCGGGCGGCTCCGGGGGATCGCGCGGCGGCAGGGGCGCGAAGGGCGCGAAGAGCGGGAGGACCACCAAGGAGACCAAGG
Organism: Streptomyces sp. NPDC006393; assembly: GCF_040628575.1. Classification (NCBI taxonomy): domain Bacteria; kingdom Bacillati; phylum Actinomycetota; class Actinomycetes; order Kitasatosporales; family Streptomycetaceae; genus Streptomyces; species Streptomyces sp. NPDC006393. The sequence goes on along the minus strand of NZ_JBEXZD010000044.1, from coordinate 37,131 downwards.
GCGCCAAGCGCGGCAGGCCGCGCCGCTCCTAGGCACCTCTTCGGTCACCTCTTCGGTCACCTCTTCGCCGTACGGCCGATCGACTCCACCAGCGGCAGCAACCGATGGGGGACGCGCTCGCGCAGGGCCACCTCGGTGCGGGTGCGGACCACGCCCGGCAGGCTGATCAACTTCTGGATCACGTCCTCCAGGTGGGCGTTGTCCCGCGCGACGACCCGGGTCAGCAGATCGCCGCCGCCGGTGATCGAGAACGCCTCGACGATCTCCGGCACCGCGGCCAGCGCGTCCCCGACGTCGTCCAGGTGCCCCTGGGTGACCTCGATGTGCACGAAGGCGAGCACCGGATGGCCGAGTGCGGCGGGGGAGAGCACGGGGCCCGTGCCGGTGATCACGCCGTCGCGTTCGAGGCGGTCCAGGCGGGCCTGGAGCGTGCCGCGTGCGACGCCGAGGACGCGGGCGTACTCGCGCACGCTGGTGCGCGGCTGTTCGAGGAGCAGCCGCAGGATACGGGTGTCGAGTTCGTCCACGGCCATGGCGGCGCCCGTGCCCTCCTGCGTTCGTCGATCGACGCCGACTGTACCAATGGCTCAGTGCGGTGCGGCCCGCCCTGGCCGGGCGCCGTCGTCCATTGGCCCTCCGTCGGTACCGGATATCGACGTCCGGCTGGACCAGTGGCTCAGTGAACCGGGCCTCACTTGAGCCATGGGCAGGATGGATGGTGTTATGGACACGTCGATGGCGCTGCGGACCCCCGCGGCGCCTTTTTCATGCCGGTGTTCCGCACCGGCGTCCCATGCCGGTGTTCCAGGTCTGCCAAGGGGGCGGTACACAGTGCTGAAGAGGGTGTTCGCGGCTCCGGACCCGGGACGGGCGCGGCTGCGGTTCGCGGCCCGTGCCGTCCTCGGCATCGGCCTGGCGGTCGTCGTCTGCGGACTGGCCGGACACTCCCTTCCGGGCGCCGTGACCGGCGGGCTCGCCGCGCTGCTCGCCCTGTTCACCGTCACCGACACCACGGTCCGGGGGCAGGCGGTCACCACCGCGCTGCTGCCGGTCGTCGGCATCCCCGTCCTCGCCGCCGCGGCCGAACTGCACGACCACCCCGTGGCCCGGGACCTCGCCTTCCTCGCCGTGGTCGGCGCGGGCGTGTACGCGCGCCGCTGGGGACCGCGGGGCCACAGCCTGGGCGTGTTCGCGTTCATGACCTTCTTCGTGGCGCAGTTCCTGCACGCGACCGGCGGGCAGCTGCCCGAGCTGACCGCCGCCGTCGTCCTGTCGGTGCTCAGCGCGTCGGCCGTCCGTTTCGGGCTGTGGTGCTACGAACGCCGACTGCCCCCGGCCGCCGCGCCCGCGCCGCCGGCCGGCAGCGCACTGGCCCGGGCGACCACCCGGCAGGCCGTCCAGGCCGCCTCCGGCGCGGCCTTCGCGCTCGTCGTGGGGCAGATGGTCTCCGGACAGCGCTGGTACTGGGCCGTCGGCGCCACCTGGTGGGTCTTCGTGAACACCGTCTCCCGCGGCGAGACCTTGGTGCGCGGCTTCCGCCGCGTCCTCGGCACGGTGCTCGGCCTGGGCCTCGGTGCCCTCCTCGTCGTCCCGCTGCACGGCGCCGTCCTGCCCACCGTCGTCCTCGTCGCCGTCAGTGTCTTCGGCATCTTCTACACGGCCGCCGTGTCCTACACCTGGATGATGCTCTGGGTCACGCTGCTCGCCGAGTCGCTCTACGGCCTCCTCGGCGTCCTCACCCCCGGCCTGGTCGCCCTGCGGCTCGCCGAGACCGCCGTCGGCGCACTGGGCGCCGGGCTGGCCGTGCTGTTCGTGCTGCCCGTCACCACCCACTCCGTCACCGACGCCTGGATCCAGCGCGCCCTGCGCTGCGTCCACGCGTGCACCGCCGAGGCCGCCGCCCGGCTCGCGGGCGTCGCGGACGCCGATCCCACACCCCACGTGGCCGAACTGGAGCAGCTGCTCGGCCGGGTACGGCTCTCCGTGGCTCCGCTGGTCCACCCGCTGAACCCGATGCTCGGCCGCAAGCGGCGCGCCCGCCGGGTGCTCGCGCTGCTCGACGACTGTGCCCGTGAGATCCGCGGTCTGGTCGCCGTGGCCGCCGACCCGGAGGCCTCCCACGACGCGCGCCTGGCCACCGCCTGCTGGCGAGTGGAGGCGGCCGTGGAGGCGCTCACCGGCGGCACCGAACCCGTCACCGCCACCCCCGTCACCGCCACCCCCGCCCCCGCCACCCCCGCCACCGCCACGCCCGCCACCGACACCGTCCGCCCGACCGTGGAAGCGGGCGCCCTGGCCCACCTCCACGGCCTGGAACGGGCCCTGACCGACCTGGCCGCCCCGCTCCGCGCGCCCTCGGGGTCCCCCTTGGTCGGCGCCTGAACACCACGGCGCCCCGCCTCTGGCCGCCGGCCTCTCGGCGCACCGGCCCCGTGCCCGCCCCCACCCCTCCAGGCGTCGGACACCCCGGATTCTCCGTCCTTGGTCTAGACCGCGCTTGATCGACTGCTACCGTCAGCCCGAGACGGGTCGAGCGGGCGAGCGAGAGGGGACAGCGGTGGCAGGCGAGGGCGGCGGGCGGCGGCGGGCGTTCATCGGATCGTTCACGGCGGCGGGAGGACCCGGAGTGGTCACCGCGGCCGTGGCCCACACCGACGGCGCGCTGACCGTGCTGAGCAACGTGGACGGCGTGCTGGACCCGTCGTACCTGGCCCTGTCGCCCGACGGCGGCACGCTGTACGCGGTCAGTGAGACCGCCGAGGGCGCGGTGGCCGCGTACCGGGTCAAGGGGGAGACCGTCGAGCTCACCGGAGCCCCGGTGCGAGTCGGCGGGAGCGGACCGACCCACCTGAGCGTGTTCGACGGGCACGTCCTCACCGCCAACTACGGCTCCGGCAGCGTCAGCGCCGTCCCCGTCCGCGCCGACGGCCGACTCGCCCACGCGCCCTCCGACGTCCTGCGGCACACCGGGTCCGGCCCGCACGAACGCCGGCAGCGCGGTCCGCACGCCCACCAGGTGCAGCCGGACCCGAGCGGACGCTGGGCCGTCGGCGTCGACCTCGGCACGGACTCGGTGCGGGTGTACGCGCTGGCGGACGGCAAGCTCACCGTGCACCGCGAGATCGCGCTGCGGCCCGGCTCCGGACCCCGCCATCTGGCCTTCCACCCGGACGGCCGCCACGCCTATGTCGTCAACGAACTCACCCCCACCGTCACCGCCTGCCGCTGGGACGCCGCCGGCGGCTCCCTCAAGCCGCTGGCCGAGACGCAGGTCCTGCCGCACGCCCCGGCCGGCGACGCCTACCCCTCGGGCGTCGTGGCCGCCCCCGACGGCCGGTTCGTGTGGACCGCCACCCGCGGCGAGGACGTGCTGTCCGTGTTCGCCGTCGAGGCGGACGGAGAGCGGCTGGAACTGGTGGCGACGGTGCCCTGTGGCGGCCACTGGCCCCGGGCGCTCGCCCTCTGTGCCGGTTTCCTCTACGTCGCCAACGAGCGCTCCGGCGATGTGACCTGGTTCGCGGTGGACCCGGACACGGGGCTCCCGGAGCGCACCGGGACGGTGCCGGTGGCCGCGGCGTCGTGCGTGGTCTTCGGCTGACGCCCCTGACCCGGTCCCACAGCGCCACCCATCGCCGATCCCCGATGGCCCAGCGCCCGCCGCACGGCGAAGGGCCCGCCCCGGCTGTCCGGAGCGGGCCCTTCGATGCGGTCGTGCGGGTCGTGCGGGTCATGCGAGTCGTTCGAGTCGTGCGGTGGTTCGCGAAGCCGCCGGACGCCTGCGACGTGCGGGTCAGCGGACCGGCGCGCCCTGCGACTGCGGCGGCGCGATGCCCAGCGCGGTCGTGTACTTGGCCAGGGCGAGCTTGCCGATGGCCGGGTACGCGCCGAGCGCCTCGGCGGCCGGGCAGTCCGCCTCCTTGGCGGCTGCCTCGACCAGCTCCGCGTCGATCTCCGGGCCGATCAGGTACGGCGCCAGCGCCAGCTGCTGGGACCCGGAGGAACGCAGCTGATCGGCGACGGCCGAGATCGAGCCCTCCTGGTCGAGGGCGGCCGCCATCACCGGCACCGCGAGGCGGGCGGCCAGCAGCATGCCGGTGATCCCGGCGGCCTGGACGGCCTCCTCGCCGCCGACCGACGCGAGGATGATGCCGTCGGCGGCGGTCGCCACCGTGAACAGGCGGGCGCGGTCGGCGCGGGCCAGGCCGGCCTCCGACAGGCGCACGTGCAGCGCCTCGGCGAGCAGCGGGTGCGGGCCGAGCACATCGGTCAGCTCGGCGGCGACCCGGCTGTCCATCACGGCCTGCCGGATCTGGCGCAGCAGCGCGCTGTCCGGGCCGGCCAGCAGCGGCACGACGACCCCGACGGGACCGTCGGGCTCCTTGACCTCGACACCGGCGGCGAGCGCCTGCTCGTAGCGGGCGGTGCGCTGGTCGGCCGCGTGCGCGAGCACGGACCGCAGGGTCGGGAACTCCTCGTCGTCCCCGTCGACGTACCCGATCAGGGCGTCGAGGCCGGGCAGCTCGGAGCGGGCGATGCTCACGACCTCCTCGGCAAGGCTGCGCGTGGCGGCGCCGGGCGTGCCCGGCACCGCGAGGACGAGCGCGGGCGCGCCCTCGGGAGCCGCCAGCGGTTCGGGTCGGCGGTGCCGTCCGGGCTGGCGGGGGCGCGGCATTCGTACTGGCAGGCCGGACGCGGGCCCAGTGGAGGAGCTCATGGCGCCGCATGTTACTGGCTTTCCGGGTCCTGCTGTTCGGGGAGGGTGCAGGTGAGCGGTATCCGTCCGCTTTTGTCGGATGGGTGACACGGTGATCCGAACCGTTGGATGTGCGCAAGGGGGGCGGATACGGCAACTCGACCGTGACATGGGCGCACTTGTCCGGCCTGTATCGGACACATGTGGACACGGCGGACGTGAGCGGATCAATCCCCTTGTGCCGGTGGTACGTAGAGCAGTTTCTCGTCACCGGGCAGGGCGAGGGTGCCCCGTGCCAGGTCGGTGGCGATGCGCACGGAGCCGTGCAGCGGATCGCCCTCGGCGGTCACCCGCCGCGCGTGCGGCAGCCGTACGGTCAACTCCTGCGCCAGTGGCACGAGGAGCGGGTCGCCCAGCTTGAACAGGCTGCCGGTGAGGGCGACCAGGGGTTCGCCGAAGGGAGGGCAGACGGCGGCGGCCGACTCGGCCATGTGCCGGGCCGCCGCGCGCAGCACGCCGGCCGCCACGGGGTCCTCGGCGGCACAGGCGGCCACCTGGGGCGCGAAGGAGGCGAGGACGGCGGCGCGGTCGGGGCGCGGATAGATCCTGCCCGGAAGTCCCTGCATCGGTCCGAACGCCTCCTCGGCACGCGCCAGCAACGCCGCCGAGCCACCGTCCCGTCCGTCGTGGGCCCGCAGCGCGGCCTCCAGACCCGCCCGCCCGATCCACGCTCCGCTGCCGCAGTCGCCGAGCAGATGGCCCCAGCCGTCGGCACGGCGCCAGCCGGCCAGGTCGGTGCCGATCGCGATCAGGCCCGTCCCGGCGGCGATCACCGCCCCGGGCCGCGGACCCAGCGCGCCGGCATAGGCGGTGACCGCGTCGGCGACGAGCGCGACCCGGCGCACCCCCAGTTCCCGCGCCAGCGCCCCGGGGAGTTCGGCGCGCAGGGCGTCGCCCAGGGGGGCGAGCCCGGCCGCTCCCACGACGGCCGCCTCCAGCCGCCGCACCCCGGCCTCGGCGGACAACGCCCGTGCCATCGGCACGAGTTGCTCCATCAGGTGTCCGGGATCGATCCCCCGGTCACCCGTGCGCACCGGTTCCTCCGACGCCCGCTGAGCGAGCGGCCCGGCCCCGGGCGCACCGACGACGACCCGCATGCCGGAACCGCCCGAGTCCACGGCGAGGAAACCGGCGGCCGCGTCCACGCCCGGCTCCGTCCGGGCCGTCACGGCAGGCGCCAGTCCACGGGTTGCGCCCCCTGCCGGACCAGCAGGTCGTTGGCCCGGCTGAACGGGCGCGAGCCGAAGAAGCCGCGGTCGGCCGACATCGGCGAGGGATGGGCCGACTCGACCGAGGGCAGGTCGCCCAGGAGCGGACGGAGGTTGCGGGCGTCACGGCCCCACAGGATCGACACCAGCGGCTTGCCGCGTGCCGCCAGTGCCCGTATCGCCTGCTCGGTGACCTCCTCCCAGCCCTTGCCGCGGTGGGCGCCCGGCTTGCGCGGGGCCGTGGTGAGCGCCCTGTTGAGCAGCAGCACGCCCTGCCGGGTCCAGGGCGTCAGGTCGCCGTTCGACGGCTGGGGCAGCCCCAGGTCGCTGTTCAGCTCCCGGTAGATGTTGACGAGGCTGCCGGGCAGCGGACGCACCTCGGGTGCGACCGAGAACGAGAGGCCGACGGCGTGCCCCGGGGTCGGGTACGGGTCCTGGCCGACGATCAGGACGCGTACGTCGTCGAAGGGCTGCTGGAAGGCGCGCAGAACGTTCGCGCCGGCCGGGAGGTAGGTGCGTCCCGCGGCGATCTCCGCGCGCAGGAAGTCACCCATCACGGCGATCCGCCCGGCCACGGGTTCCAGGGCCTTCGCCCAGCCTGCTTCGACGATTTCATGCAACGGTCGTGGTGCCACGGGCGTCACCCTACTGCCGGGCACCGGCCGTTGATCAAGCTGTGGCCGAAACCCGGACCCGGCCGTCACGGGGGACGGCCGGGCGCCGCGTCGGGGCCGGCGGGTGCCGCGTCGGGGCCGCGGGTGCCGTCATGCTCAGCCGATCACCGCCGCCCGTACGCACAGCACGTCCGGCAGATGCGCGGCCAACTGCTGCCAGCTGTCGCCGTCGTCCGCCGAGGCGTACACCTCGCCGTTGCGGTTGCCGAAGTACACGCCGGCCGGGTCGGCGTCGTCGGTGCACAGCGCGTCGCGCAGCACCGTGCCGTAGTGGTCCTCCTGCGGCAGGCCCGCGGTGAGCGGTTCCCAGCTCTTGCCCGCGTCGGCCGTGCGGAACACGCGGCACCGGTGGTCGGCGGGCACCCGGTCGGCGTCGGCGTTGATCGGGAAGACGTACGCCGTGTCGCCGCGGTGCGGATGGGCGGCCGCCGCGAAGCCGAACGTCGACGGCAGGCCCTCGCCGATGTCCGTCCAGTGCGCCCCGCCGTCGTCGCTGCGGTACACACCCCAGTGGTTCTGGAGGTAGAGCCGGTCGAGGTTGACCGAGTCCTGCGCCACCTTGTGGACGCACTGGCCGAACTCCGGGTCGGGATCGGGCAGGAACACCGCGGACACCCCGGAGTTGGAGGGCGCCCAGCTCGCGCCGCCGTCGGCCGTACGGAACACCCCGGCGGTGGACACGGCGACCGTGACGGCCCTCGGATCGCGCCGGTCCGTCACCACGGTGTGCAGGCCCTCACCCCCGCCGCCCGGCACCCACTTCGACCGCGTGGGGTGCTCCCACAGCGGCCGGACCAGTTCGAAGCTCTCACCGCGGTCCTCGGAGCGGTAGAGCGCGGCCGGCTCCGTGCCCGCGTACACCACGTCCGGCTCGGCGGCGGCCGGGTGCAGCTGCCACACCCGCTCCAGCGAGGCGCCCGTGTCCTTGGGGAACTTCACCGCCGGCCGGGCGGGCTCCGTCCACGTACGGCCCAGGTCGTCGGAGTGGAACACGGACGGGCCCCAGTGCGCGCTGTCCCCGCCGGCCAGCAGCCGCGGAACAGCGCCGCGGGTGTCGATGGCCACCGAGTACACGGCCTGCGCGTTGAAGTAGGGGCTGTCGTCGAACTCCCAGGCGCCGTCCCGCCGCCGCCCGATGAACAGGCCCTTTCGGGTACCCACGGCGAGCAGTACCTCGGTCATGCCGATCACCTCCGAGAGGTCTTCGTCCGGACATCCTTGTCTCGGACACCGGCCAGTCTGCACCCCACCACTGACAGTCTCCCGTGCGATGACGTCGTCGCAGGTCAGACCGGCATGGTCGGCGTGCCCCGCGAGCCGGGGGCGCGGGGGAGCGGCGGTTTCGCGCCGCCGCCGGACTCATGGGCGCGCCGGGCCGGGGAACCCGTGATGAGCGACGAGGAGCCGGCTGCCGTAAGGAAGGGCGGTGGGGCAGGTCCGTGTGATCCGTGAGCTTGTGAGGAGGATGCCGTCGATGGCGTTCCGGGGTCCCGAGGTGTGGTTGTGGCGATGGCGCCGCAATCCGCTCAAACGCCGTTCGGACACGGTGGAGGCCTGGGTCGTGCTCGGGGCGTGGGTGCTCACCGTGGTCGCCGGCGTGCTCACCGGATGGACCGTGGCCGGCGCAGTGGAGGGCGTCATGGCCCGTGAACGCCTCGAGTGGCGGCCCACGGCGGCTCTGGTGACCGAGCAGGCGCCACGTCCGCGCTCCGGTGACACGGACCCGGCGGGCGACGGAAGCGGCCGCGGAGTCGCGCAGGGGACCGACACGCCCAGGGTGTGGGCGAAGGTGCGCTGGACCACGCCGGACGGTTCGGCGCACACCGGCCAGGCCCGGGTGCCGTCCGGCAGCGCGCCCGGCACCCGCGTCACCGTGTGGACCGATCCCGACGGCCGGCTGGTCGCCAGGCCCGCCACACCCGCCCAGGCCCACACACGCGCCCTGTTGATCGGTGGGCTGGCGGGCCTGAGCGCCGCCGCCGTCCCCCTGGCCGGCAGCCGCGTCCTGCGCGGCCGTCTGGAACGCCGCCGCCTGGACCGGTGGGGCACCGAGTGGGCCCGCTTCGATCCCCTGTGGGGCCGCAAGACCTGGTGACGGCGCGGTACCCGGCGAACCGCGTGCCCCGGGGACGCCGGAGCCGGCGCTTCAGCAGCTGATCCGACGACACAAACGTGGCGTCCACGGGGGCGGGAGGACCCTCCAGGACCCTCCACCACCGTGGACGCCGCGTGCGTGCCGCGTCAGCTGTGCGTCGTATCAGTCGTATCAGCTGCGTATCAGCTGTACGTCGCGTCAGCGGTAGGTGATGTCCGACGCCGAGTAGCGGCAGTACGTGCCGTCCGGGCCGCTGCCGATCTCCGTCGGTTCCGCGCCGGTGTTGTTGCCCTGATAGCGCACGCACGGCTTGATCTTCTTCGAGCTGTCGCCGTGGATGCGGATCTTGCTCAGGGTCGCCGTGTCACCGTAGTTCTGGTTGATGCCGACGATCGCCTTGCCGGGGGCCGTGACGTCGACGTCGCTGACCGCGATCGTGCGCTTGTACTGCGTCTTGCAGTTGCCGCAGGAGCGCACCAGTTTACCGAAGTCCTCCACCTGGAACTGAGAGACCGTCAGCTTGCCCGCGCCGTTGAACTGGAAGACCTTGTCCGACGCCTTCCTCGCGCCGCCCCCGACCACGCTGTACGAGGAGGACGACGACTTGCCCAGGAAGGTGGCGGCGTCCTCGCCGACGTCCTCCCACCAGACGTTCTGGAGCGTGCAGTTGCCCAGGCAGTGGATGCCGTCGGCGGCGGGAGAGCCGATGATCACGTTCTTCAGGACGGCGCCGTCGGCCAGTTCCAGGAGCGGCCCCTGGTCCTCGTCCTGGCTGCCGCTGCCCAGGTCTCCGCTGCCGTAGAGGCGCTTCATCCCGTAGTCCTTGGTGCCGGAGACCGAGATGGTCGTGGAGACCGCCTGGCTGCCGTTGGCGGTGGGCCAGCTCGCGGCGCTCGCCGGGGAGAGCGCCGCCTCTGTCATGATCATGACAAGAGTGAGCCCGAGGGCGGCGAGGCCGCCGGTCAGTGCGCGCCGCCGGGCGCGCGGACGTGCTTCAGAAGTCATGTCCCGTTTCCTTCTGTCCGGTCGGGGGTGGGGGGTTGGCGTTCTTCCGTGGTGCGCGGGGCGGGGCGAGGGTCCCGGGGGTCAGAGCATGAACGACGTACACCTATTGGAACGCGGTGCGCGGCAGTGTGGCCGAGGGGACCTCTTTCGCGCCTGTCGGTCACACTGCTGAACGGAACGTAGACGGCAAGCGCTTTCTAGTCAACGCCTGGCGCGGAAAGTCATGGGAGCGCTCCCTCGGGGGGTCCGGAGAGTCCGGGGAGAGCCTCGCCGGACCGGGGCCGGGTGGCGCGGGCGCGGCCCCTGGCGTTCCCTGAGAAATGACGGGATGACCAGCACTGTCGCGGGCACCCGGCCACGGAAAGGGATCTCACCCCCAGGCGAGGAGAGTCATGGCTGAGCAGAAGTCGTCGTCGATCCTTACGGCGCCCCTGCACGGCGCTGCCTCGGTGCTGCGGCGGGTACCCGGCGCAGGGCTCGTGGGCAGGGCCGCCCAGGGAACGCTCGACAAGGTCGGCGCCGTGTCGCCGAGGGGCCGGCGGATCGCGGTCTACACGGGGGCCGGGGTGCTCGGCGTCGTCGGGGTGGTGGAGTGGCCGGTCGCCCTCACGGGCGCGGCCGTGGCCTGGCTGACCCAGCCGAGGCCCGATCACCCCGAAGGAGCCGGACAGCCGTCGCGGGCCCTGGTCACCGCACCGGACGGCGGCCCGGAGACCGGAGAAGCCACGCCGGTCAGCGAGCCGGCGGCCCGCAACGTCGCACGGCCGACCGGCACCACGGCCGCCGCCCGGCAGGCCGCGCGCAAACGCGTCGCCGCCACCCGCGAAGGCGCCGAGGACGTCGGCACCGCCGCCCTCAGGTCCGCCGGCACCCGCGGCCGGACCAGGCCGTCCGCCGGCCGGACCCCCGCGGCCAAGTCGGCGACGGCCAAGTCGGCGACGGGCAGGCCGGCGACGGCCAGGGCCGCCACCGCGAAGGCGCCGACGGGCGGGACCGCCACCAGCAAGGCGTCCACGCGCAAGGCCGCCACGGCGAAGGCGGCCACCACGAGGTCCGCCACCACCACATCCGCCACGAGCAAGGCCACCCGTAAGACCGCCACGGGCAAGACGGCCACCGGCAAGGCCACCACCGGCAAGACCGCCACGGCGAAGGCGTCCGCCGGCAGGTCCACCACCGGCACGCTCGGCCCGACGGCGCGGCGCGCCCGTACCACCGGCTGAGGGACGTCATGGTGCTCGGTCTGCTGACGGCTCCCGCGGCAGCCGCCCGGCGCCTGCGCGAGACGCCCCGGCTGCTGGTGCGAGCCGCGGCCCCGGCGTACGGGGTGGCCGCCGGGACGGCGGCCGGTACGGCTCGCGCCGGCGTGCGCGGCATGGACGCGGCGGCGCGGGTGGTGCGGGTCGCGCGCAACGCGCTGCCGGGCGCCGGGGTCCACTGGCGCTCCGGCACGCGCACGCATCTCGCGCTGCGCCCCGCGGAGCCTGAGCGGGTCCGGCGCGCCGGCGGCACCGAGCATCTGGCGCGCCGCGTCGCGGCCGCCCTGGCCGAGCACCCCGACGTCCTGTTCGCCTACTGGGACCAGGGGCTCGGCCGCCTGGTCGTCACCGCCACCCGGGAGGAGGCCGCCGATCGGGTGATGGATCGGGCGGCCGAGCTGGCGGCCCAGCACGATCTCACGCTCGCCGGCGGCGACCCGGAGGAGACGACCCATCCGGCCGACCCCGCGGGGGTGCGGTTCGCCGCCGCCACGCTCGCCGCCGACGTCGTCGGCATCGCGGTGGGACTGACCGCCTGCGCCCTGCGGCTGCCGCCGTCACCGCGCATGGCCACCGCCATGCTGACGCTGCTGCGCGAGAACCCGCGTTTCCGCGCCCGGCTGCGCGCCCGGCTCGGCCACCAGCGGATGGACCTCCTGCTGGCCTGCGCCAACGCGGCCGTCCACGGCGCCGGCCAGACCCCCACCTCGCTCGTGCTCGACGGGGTGCTGCGCTCCTGCCAGCTGGCCGAGACGGTGGCCCGCTCGGCCGCGTTCGACACGGTCCACGACCGGCTGTGCGCCCCGGACCGGGTCAGCGTCGCCGCCGGCGCCCTCCCCCGCCCGCCGCTGCGGCTGACGCCGGCCCAGGAGTACGCCGAACACGCCTCCGCGGGCAGTCTGCTGGGGGCGGCGGTGACCCTGCTGGTCAAACACGACGCGGCCGAGGCGGCCGAGGCGGTGCTGGCCGGCTCGCCCAAGGCCGCCCGCTACGGCCCTGCCGTGTTCCACTCCGTGCTGAGCGCGTCGCTGGCCCGCACCGGCGTGCTGGTGCGCGACCCGGAACGGCTGCGGCAGCTGGGGATGACCGGCACCGTCGTGCTGCACCCGAGCGCGCTGCGCACCGAGACCGGGGACGCCGATCCGTGGGCGGAGGCCGTGCTCGACGCGGCCCGCCGGGCCCGGCTCAGGGTCGTCCTCGTCGACGACCCGGCCCTGGAGGACCTCACCGGCCTCGCCGACGAGGTCGTGGACGCCCGGCGGCCCCTGGACGACGTGGTGTACGGACTGCGCGGCGGCGAGGACGAGGGCGTGGTGCTCACCGTCGCCCGGATGCGGTCGCACGACGAGCCGGGCCTCCTGGCCGGGCTGCGGAGCAGCGACATCGCCGTCGCCCTCGCCGACCGCGACAGCGCCGTCGTCTGGAGCGCGGACATCCTGGCCGTGCACGGTCTGCCCGACGTGTGGCGGGTGCTGACCGCGGTCGCGGCCGCCCGCGCCGTCGGCCACCGGGCGCAGACCCTGGCCCGGTCCGGCGCCGCGCTGTCCGGGCTGCTCGTCGCCGTCGGCGAGTCCAAGGGCGGACGCGGGCGCCGGGCCGTACTTCCCGGCCTGCGCCACGCACCGGTCGACGCGGCGGCGGCCGCCGCCCTGCTGTCCGGGGCGCGGGCCGCCCTGGGTGTCGCGACCGCCCGTGCCCCGCGCCCGAGCCCGCGCGTGCACTGGCACGAACTGGACTCGGAGGAGGCGCGCGAGCAGCTGGAGCACGAACCGGCCGCCGTACCCACCACGTTCGACCGGACCACCGGCCGCCTCCGCAAGGCGGCCGACGGCGTCGCCCGGCACCCGGCCCTGGCCCCCGTGCGCTGGACCTACGAACTCGGCGCGGCCGTACGCGGCGAACTGCACGACCCCCTCACCCCGGTGCTGGCCGTCGGCTCGGCGGCCTCCGCGATCCTCGGCTCGATGCTGGACGCCCTGCTCGTCGTCGGCGCCCTGGACCTGAACGCCCTCGTCGGCGGCGTGCAGCGGCTGCGCGCCGAGCGGGCGCTGTCGGGGCTGCTCGCCGACCAGAAGCGCAAGGCGCGCATCGCGCCCCCGGAGGCGGAGGCGCCGGCCGGGGGCACCCGCACGGTCGACGCCGGCAAGCTGCGTCCGGGCGACGTGATCGAACTGAAGGGCGACGACGTGGTGCCCGCCGACGCGCGCCTGCTGTGGGAGGACGGCCTGGAGGTCGACGAGTCCGCGCTGACCGGGGAGTCCCTGCCGGTGCAGAAGCAGACCGCCCCGACCCCGCACGCGGCCGTCGCCGACCGGCTGTGCATGGTCTTCGAGGGCACGACCGTGGTGGCCGGACGGGCCCGGGCCGTCGTGGTGGACATCGGAGAGCACACGGAGGCCGCCCGCGCCGTGCACCTCGCCGCCCGTACGCCCCCGGCCGCCGGAGTCCAGGCCAGGCTCCAGGAACTCACCCGCAAGGCACTGCCGTTGACGCTGGCGGGCGGGGCCGCGGTGACCGGCATCGCGCTGCTGCGCGGCACCCCCGTCCACGAGGCGGTCAGCGGCGGTGTGGCCGTCGCCGTGGCCGCCGTGCCCGAGGGCCTGCCGCTGGTGGCCACGGTGGCCCAGCTGGCGGCGGCCAGGCGGCTCACCCGGGGCGGCGTGCTCGTGCGCACCCCGCGCACCCTGGAGGCGCTGGGGCGCATGGACACCCTCTGCTTCGACAAGACCGGCACGCTCACCGAGAACCGCCTGCGCCTGGTGCGCGTCTGCGACGCGGACGGCACGGTCCACGCGGTGCGCGACGAGGCCGCCGCGGAGACGCTGCGCGCGGCCGCGCGGGCCTGCCCGCGGATGAACGGCGGCTCCGACCGGCCGGTGCACGCCACCGACGAGGCCGTCCTGGACGCGGCCCGCCCCGACCCGGAGTGGACCCAGCTCGAAGGCCTCGGCTTCGAGGCCGCCCGCGGCTACGCGGCCGCCGTCGGCCGCGGCGCGGACGGCCCGCGGGTGCTCGTGGTCAAGGGCGCCCCGGAGACCGTCCTGCCCGCCTGCTCGGACCTCCCGTCCCACGCCTCGGACGCAGCCCACGCGCTGGCCGGTGACGGGCTGCGGGTCCTGGCGGTGGCCCGGCGGCGGCTCGCCGCGCGCGAGAAGGAGACGGACGTCCTCGAACAAGCTCTGGCGGGACTGGAGTTCGTCGGCCTGCTGGCGCTGTCGGACGTGCCGCGCGAGACCTCCACGGCGCTCGTCCACGGCCTGTACGAGGAGGGCGTCCGGCCGGTCATGCTCACCGGCGACCACCCGCAGACTGCGCGGGCGATCGCCATGGAACTCGGCTGGCCGGCCGACACCCCGGTGGTCACCGGGGACGAACTGGCCGCCGCCGACCGCTCGGCCCGGGCCCGTATGCTGCGCGACGCGGGCGTGGTGGCCAGGGTGGCGCCCGAGCAGAAGCTCCAGGTCGTCGAGGCGCTGCGGGACGCGGGCCGGGTGGTCGGCATGGTCGGCGACGGCGCCAACGACGCGGCGGCGATCCGCGCCGCCGACATCGGCGTGGGCATCAACGCGCGCGGTTCCGCCGCCGCGCGGAACGCCGCGGACATCGTGCTCACCGACGACGACCTCACCGTCCTGATCGACGCGATCGGCGAGGGCCGTGCCCTGTGGCACAGCGTCGCGGACGCCATCGCCATCCTCATCGGCGGCAACGCCGGCGAGGTCGGCTTCGGCATCCTCGGCACCCTGATGTCGGGCAGGGCGCCGCTGTCCACCCGGCAGATGCTGATGGTGAACCTGTTCACCGACCTGTTCCCCGCGATGGCGGTGGCGGTGACGCCCAAGGAGGACGTCGAGCAGACCCGGGCCGGATCGCCCGAGGACGCGGCCGGCGGCGTCCTCGGGGAGCCGCTGATCCGGCAGATCCGCCACCGCGCCCTGACGACCTGTCTGGGTGCGGTCACGGCCTGGCTGATCGGACGCTTCACACCGGGCACCGCCCGCCGCTCCGGCACGATGGCCCTGTGCGGTGTGGTCGGCACCCAGCTCGCCCAGACGCTCCTCGACCGCCGCGACAGCCCACTGGTCCGGGTGACGTCCCTCGGCTCCGCCGTCGTCCTCGTCGCCCTGGTGCAGACCCCGGGCGTCAGCCGCGTCTTCGGCTGCACCCCCCTGGGACCGGTCGCCTGGGCCGGCGTCGCCGCGGCCATCGCCCTCGCCCTCGCGGGCCAGCGGACACTGCCCCGCCTGGAGGAGACGGTGTCCCGCCTGCTGCCGCCGCGCTGGAGCGGGGCCGGGGCCCACCCTCCGGCCGGCCGGGCGTGACTGCAGGGCTGACGCGCGACGCGGCGAGGGCCGCGGTGAGCGGCACGGGGGACGGGGGACGACGTGACCCGGGTATGGCTCCGGGCGTCGCTGCCGTCTTCGGTCGCCTCCGCTGGGGTGGTCGCCCGCGTGGGTGCCGTCGTGCGTGATCGCTCCGGCCCCGACGGGCTGCCGGACGCCGCCCTGCCCTGAGCGGACCTGCCCTGCCCTGAGCGGACCTGCCCTGCCTTGAGCGGGCGCCGCCCTGCCTTGAGCGGACGGTGGCCGCCTGCTGCCGCCGCGCCGGGCGTACGGTGCTCGGACCGCCCGGCGGGCGCGGGCGCGGGTTTCAGGACTGACGGGGGTCGCGCCAAGCGGTCGTCAGGCCGAGCGGTCGTCAGACGGAGCGGTGGTACTGGTCGGGGACGTGCACGTGGCCGCCCAGCTCGCGTGCCGCGTGCCGGGCCCAGGAGGGGTTGCGCAGCAGTTCGCGGCCCAGGAGGACCGCGTCCGCCTCGCCGTTGGCGACGATCTTCTCCGCCTGCTCCACGTCGGTGATGAGTCCGACGGCGGCGACCGCCAGCGGCGATTCGGCCTTCACACGCGTGGCGAACGGCACCTGGTACCCGGGTCCCGTCGGAATGCTCACGCCGGAGGCGTTGCCTCCGGTGGAGACGTCGAGCAGATCGACGCCGTGCGCGTGCAGGTCGGCCGCGAAGCGCACCGTGTCGTCCGCGGTCCAGCCGCCGTCCTCCAGCCAGTCGGTCGCGGAGACGCGGAAGAAGAGCGGCTTGTCCTCGGGCCACACCGCGCGCACCGCGTCGACGACCTCGAGGGCGAAGCGCACCCGGTTCTCGTACGAGCCGCCGTAGGCGTCGGTGCGGTGGTTGGAGTGCGGGGAGAGGAACTCGTTGATCAGGTAGCCGTGCGCGCCGTGGATCTCGGCGATCTCGAAGCCCGCGGCCAGGGCGCGTCCTGCCGCGTCCGCGAACTGCCGTACGACGTCCCGGATCTGATCGGCACTCAGCTCGTGGGGAACCGGGTGCCCGTCGGCGAAGGCGACGGCACTCGGCGCCACCGGCCGCCAGCCGAGCTCCTCCGGCCCGAGGGGCGCCCCGCCCTTCCACGGCTGGTCCGTCGACGCCTTGCGGCCGGCGTGCGCCAGCTGGATCGCCGGCACGGTGCCCTGGCTCTTCAGGAAGCCGGTGATCCGGCGGAACGCCTCGGCCTGGGTGTCGTTCCAGATGCCGAGGTCGTACGGCGAGATCCGGCCCTCCGGCGACACCGCGGTGGCCTCCACGATGATCAGGCCCGTGCCGCCGGTCGCCCGCGCCGCGTAGTGGGCGAAGTGCCAGTCCCGCGGCACACCGGCCGCGGGGCCCACGGGCTCGGCCGAGTACTGGCACATCGGGGGCATCCAGACCCGGTTCGGGATCGTCACTTCGCGCAGTGCGTAGGGCTCGAAGAGCGCACTCATGGCGGACTCCATTTCGTCACGGGGACCGGTCGTGTTCGGCACCGGATCGATCGCGACTTGTACGATAACTCTCGTAGTACGGTGAGTGTCAAACTACGATGATTCTCGTAGGATGAGGACCTCGTACGAAGTGGAGCCGCCGTGAACGCCACCGCCCCCGCCTCGGTCCCCACCGCCGGCAGCCGTGACCTTCCGCATCCCGCGCGGGAGGAGATCCGCCTGGAGGACGTGCTGCACGCGCTGTCCGATCCCCTGCGGCTTCAGATCGTGCGGGAGCTCGCCGCCGGCGCGAGGGAGCTGACCTGTTCCCAGTTCGACCTGCCCGTCTCCAAGTCGACGAGCACGCACCACTTCCGGGTGCTGCGCGAGGCCGGTGTGATCCATCAGATCTACCGGGGCACGGCGAAGATGAACGGCCTGCGCCGCGACGACCTGGACGACCTCTTCCCGGGGCTGCTCGACAGCCTCGTCGATGCCGCCGCGAGGCAGGCCACCCGCCACGGGGACGGTGAAACCGCCGGTCGCGGCGGAAAAGGGTGAAGCAGCCGGTCGGCCCACCCCTACGGCACGGAGGTGCGCGCCGCCGTCCGCAGTGACTCCCAGTCGGGGAGCTTGACCACGCTCCGCCCGAGCGAGGCGCCGAGTTCCGCCTCGGCCCGCTCGATGGCCCGCCACCCCTCCCACTCGACCGGCTCGACGCCCTCGGCACGCAACACGTCGACGGCGTCCTCGGGTACCTGCGCACGTACGAGCGACGGCGCGTCCGCGAGCAGTGAGGTCACCGTCTCCTTGGCGCACGGCCGGTTGGTGCCGATGACACCGGTGGGTCCCCGCTTGATCCAGCCGGCCACGTACTCGCCCGGAGCGACCGCCCCGTCGCGCAGCACACGCCCCTCCTGGTGCGGCACCGTGCCCGTGCCGGCGTCGAACGGCAGCCCTTCCAGCGGCACCCCGCGGTAGCCCACGGACCGAAGCACCAACTGCGCCGCCACGTCCTCGTACCGCCCCGTGCCCGTGACGCCGCCCCGGCCGTCCGGAACCGTCCGCTCGAACCGTACGGCCCCCACCCGGCCGTCCTCGGCGAGCAGCTCCACGGGACGCAGGAAGAAGCGCAGCCGGATCCGGCGGGCGGCGCCCCGCGGAGGCGTCGCCGCCCACTCCCGCAGCACCTCCACGTTGCGGCGCTGGGCGGCGGGCAGCGCCGAGGGGTCCGCGTACCCCGGATCCAGCGCCAGCTCCTCCGGGTCGACGACGACCTCGGTGTCCGGCAGGGCGCCCAGCTCACGCAGTTCCTTGGTGGTGAAACGGGCCTGCGAGGGGCCGCGCCGGCCCACCATGTGGATCTCGGACACCCGGCTCGCGGCCAGCGCGGCGAGCGCGGCCTCGGGCACGTCCGTGGGGCTCAGTTCCGCCGCGCCGCGGGCCAGCATGCGGGTGACGTCCACGGCCACGTTGCCCACACCGATCACCACGGCGCTGTGCGCCCCGCGCACGAACCCGTCGTCCACGGCGTCCGGGTGGGCGCTGTACCAGGACACGAACTCCGTCGCCGACCAGCTGCCCGGCAGATCCTCGCCCGGGATGCCGAGGTGGCGGTCGGTCGCGGCGCCCACGCAGTACACGACCGCGTGATACAGCTCCCGCAGCCGCTCGGCCGGCACCCCGCCCGGGCCGCCGACCTGCACGCCGCCCAGGAACCGGACGCGGTCGTGTTCCAGGACCGTCCGCAGGTTGTTCTGCAGGGACTTGATCTTCTCGTGGTCCGGCGCCACGCCATAGCGCACGAGCCCGTACGGGCACGGCAACCGGTCGAGGACGTCGACACGCACCGAGGGATCCTGCTGGACGAGACCCTGAGCGGTGTAGCACCCGCTCGGACCCGAGCCGACGACGGCGACACGCAGCACGGCGGAACTCCTTACCCCGGTGGTCGGAGGAGATCGCTGATGAGTCCAGCATGGCAGCAAGCGGCCCGCCGGGGGAGTGCGGCGACACGCCACCGGACGGCGTGTCGCCCGCCCGTCTTCTCCCGAGCGGGCCGACGACCCCCGACCGGCCCGTCCGCTTCTGCCGAGGAGCATCAGTGAGCTCAGGGTTTTCAGTGAGCTCAGGGTGTTCAGTGAGCTCAGGGTGCTCAGGCGGCTCAGCTGTCCCGGTCCCGGGACCCGCTCCTTCTGGCTCCGGACCCGCGGATCCGCGGGTCCGCGCAAGGACCTGCCCGGGGGGCCTGGGCGGTCCGCTCCCGGGACCGCGGGCCGGCGCTGGGGCCCGCTCCGGTAGACCTCGCGCGTCGGCGGGCGCGCGGCGCGGCTGGTGGCGACTGTTTGGGGGTCGGCCCGCGGGCCCGCGCCGTACCCCGCTCCTGCGGACCTGTGCCGGCTGTTTCGGGGCCTGCCTCGGGGGCCCGCGCCGGGCCACGTCCCGCTGGCCTGTGCCGACTGTTCCCGGCCTGCGGATCCGTGCCGTGCCCCGGCCCCAGCGGATCTGTGCCGTCCCCTCCGGGCGCGTGGATCCCCGTCGAGCTCCGTTCCTGCGGACCTGTACCGGCTGCTTCCGGGCCCGTGAATCCGCGTCGTGTCCCGACCGCGTGCCGCGCTCGGCCCGGCTCCGCGGACCCGTGCTGCCTCCTCCCGGGCCCGGGACCCGGGCCGAGCCTCGCCCCCCGGGCCGCTGCCTTCGCCGGAACCCGAAGCCGGCTCCTGCCCGAACCTCAGGCCGAACCACACCCGAACCCGAAGCCGGCTCCCGCCCGAACCACACCCGAACCCCGCCCGAACCACAGGCCGGGCCAGGCCCGAAAGCAGGCCGAATCCCGAACCCCCGGCCGGTTACTTCCCGCGGTCCGCCGGGCGCTGATCGGTCGCGAAGAAACGGGAGATGTCCGTGCGGCACGAGCCGGTGGGCGCCTCGGTGTCGGGCGGGAGGCCCATGTCCCAGTCGAGCCGGTAGCGCTTGAACAGCTCGGCTCGCAGCACCGGCACCGGCATCGGCGCTCCGGGCATCAGAGCCGAGTAGACCGCCCCCATCAGCAGCGCCCGCAGCATCGGGTAGTCGGCGTCGACGTCCGTCGAGCCGTGCCGGGCCACGGTGTCCCGCAGCAGGTGGGACAGCCGCTGCTGCTCCGGGCACTGCACGAACCCCTCGGCCTGGAGGATCCCCGCCATGTGCTGGCGCATCAGCACCGGCCGGTCCCGGGCCAGCCCCAGGATCGCGTCGATGGCCCGGGCCATCCGCTCCCGGCCGTCCTCCGTGCGCGGCTCGCGCTCCAGCGCCTCCTCCAGCGTGCGGTGCATCAGTCGGTGCACGGCCGACTGCACGAGCTGGCGCTTGCCGGGGAAGTAGTACGACACCAGGCCCCGGGCCGATCCCGCCCGGTCGGCGATGTCGCCGAGCGTCGTCGCGTCGTACCCGTGCTCGCCGACCAGCTCGACCGCAGCCTGGAGGAGCCGTTCCCGGGAACGCCGCCGCAATTCTTCATTGACCGAGGCGCTGCGCGGGGACATGCTGAAACTCCTGCGTTGACTGGCTGCCAGCCAACTATACTCAACGCGAGCGGACCAGCCCCCGATTCGGGGGTCAGGTCGTGCTGCCGCCCGTCTCGGGCGACGCGGGGGATCGTCCGAGACGGGCTCATCTGTACCTGAATGGTGTCCTGAGGCTACTTTTCCGGTCGTCCGGCACGGGCGTTCTTCCGTATCTCGCGCCAGATCATGCGCGGAACACTGGGCCGCACCCGGGTGGTGGCCACCCCCATCACCCGGCGCACGAAGCGGTCGTCGGTCAGCTGGGCGAGCATGCTCGCGGCGAGGTCGGAGCGGGCCGTGAAGACGCCGTCCGCGCTGTTCTCGGCGAGCAGGTAGGGCGTCGGGCCTGGATGGTCGAAGAGACCCGAGGGGCGCACGATCGTCCAGTCCAGGTCGTGGGCGCGGACCACGTCCTCCATGCGCCGCATGTCCTCGTGGGCGGCGCGGGCGATCACCCGGTTGACGTAGGGGTCGAGGACGTTGTTGAAGAAGAACGCCCCGCTCGGCCGCCAGCCGGGGTCCAGGACGCTGGAGCTGACGACCATCAGCCGTTTCACCCCGTGCCGCTCCATGGCGGCGGTCATATGGGCGGCAGCGCCCGAGTAGAGGCGGACCGGCCCTTTCCCCGGCGGGACGCCGAGCGCCGAGAGGACCGCGTCCCGGCCGGCGACCACGGCGTCGACGGCCCGCGCGTCCAGCGCGTCGGCCTCGGTCACGACGAGACCGTCGCGGGCGGGGATGAGCTCCGGTCTGCGGGTGACCGCGGTGACCTCGTGCCCGTCGGCGAGAGCCTGGTCGAGCAGTTCGCGGCCCGTGGGGCCGCCGGCTCCGAAGACGGTGATGCGCATGGGTCTCTCCTCGTCGAGGGCTGTGGGGCCGACGCGGAGGCCCCGGTTCGCGGTACGCCTTGACGGTGCCGCCCGGGGGCCTGGATATTCAACGCTGATGAATAAAAACCGTGGCCGTCCGCGCGGCCGTCCCGCCACCAAGGCCCGGATCGCGGAGAAGGCCCGCGCCCTCTTCCTGGCCCACGGCTACCAGGGCACGACGTTGCGGGCCGTCGCCGCGGCGGCCGACGTGGACGTGGCGCTGATCGGCTACCACTTCGGTTCCAAGCAGGGCCTGTTCGGCGAGGCGATGAATATCGACTGCGGCCGCTCCACGGCGATCGTCCGCGCCCTGGACGGCGATCCGGCGTACCTGGCCGAACGGCTCGTCGACGCGGTCACGGCGCTGTGGGAGGAGCCGGACGCGGACGGCGCCGGGTTCGCGGCGCTGGAGCCGGTGGCGATGCGGGACGAGGACGTCATGCGGGTGTTCCGGGAGTTCCTGGAGCGCGAGGTGCTCGGCCGGATCGCCGATCACCTCGGCGGCCGGCACGCGAGGGAACGGGCCACGGCCGCGGTGGCCGTGCTCGGCGGACTGATCTTCACCCGCTATCTGAATCCGCTGGGCCCCGTCGTCGCCCTCGACACCGCCGACGTACGGCGGATCCTGGCCCCCGCGCTGCGGGCGGCGCTGTACGGCGGACCGGTGCCGGTCCGCGCGAAGCGGCCGCCCGCACGCCTGCCGCGGACCGTGTGACAGGCGGCACCTCGGGTTCGGGTTCACGCCGGCCGTTCAGCCCGGCGGTCAGCCCGGCGGTAAGCCCGTGCGGTCAGCCTGGCGGTTGAGCCCGGCCGTTCATCCGGGCCGTTCGTCCGGGCCGTTCATCCCGGCCGTTCATCCCGGGCTGGTCAGCCCCGGCGGTTCAGCTCCGGCTGTTCAGGTGCCGCGGCCATCAGGTCGAGCACCGGCCGCAGCGCGTCCGGCCGCTTCTCCACCGGCAGATGGTCCACGAAGTGCACCGCGCACCCCAGGGCCGCCGCACCCCCGTCGTCGTAGCGGTTGTCCCCGACCATCAGCACGTCACCGGGGTCCGCGCCGATTGCCTCGCACGCCACCGTGAACAGCCTCGGATCCGGCTTCTGGATGCCGTGCTCGTACGACAGGACGTACGCGTCGACGTAGGCGTCCAGGCCGTGTTCGCGGAACACCGGGCGCAGGTCCCAGCCGATGTTGCTCACCACGGCGACCGCGATCCCGCGCTCGCGAAGGGTGCGCAGCACCTCGGGTGCGTCCGGGTACGGGGACCAGGCGGCCGGTGTCTTGTGCCGGTCGTACAGCGCGTCGTGCAACGCCGGGTCGGGCAGCCGTACGCGACGCGACAGACCGGTGTAGGCGGCCCGGTGCTGCTCGGCACTGCGGTCGCGGTTCTCCCAGAGTCCGGCCAGCTCGTCGGGGACCCGCTCCGGGGACGCCCCGCCCGGCAGCGCCCCGGCCTCCTCCAGCGCCCGCGCCGCCTCGGCCAGCTCCCGCTCCCCGAGCGCCAGACCTGCCTCGTCCAGCACGGCACGCAACCAGGATTCGGTGGACTCGATACGGAAGAGGGTCCCGGAGAAGTCGAAGAGAACGGCAGCCATGGAGGTGATCATCGCTCATCCGGACGACGCGGGCCACCGGTTGTGGACGGTCGCCGCACCGGCCACCACCGCCGCGCCCAGCAGCCAGCCGCCGAGGACGTCCGAGGGCCAGTGCACGCCCAGCCAGACGCGGGTCATGCCGGCCCCGGCGACCGAGAGCACGGCCAGCCCCACGGCGGCGCCCCACAGCGTGCCTGCGACGCCCCCGCGGCGCAGCAGCCACAGGAGCAGGCCGCACACCACCGTCGCGGTCATGGCGTGACCCGACGGGAAGGCCGCATAGTGGGCGGAGTCCACCGGGTCGGGCCACACCGGGCGGGGCCGGCCGACCGCGGCCTTCAGCCCCTGTTGCAGCACGGTGCCCAGCGCACACGCGCCCACCAGCCACGCCGCCGTCCACCAGGCCGAGCGACGCCACAGCAGCCACACCGCGGCCGCCGCGCACATGAGGCGCATCGTCAGCGGGTCCCACACCCAGTCGGTGAGGACGCGGAACACGTGCGTGAGGCCGCGCTCGTCCACCGCCCAGCCGTGGGTGGTGCGGGCGACGGCGCCGTCGAACGCCATCAGCGGCCGCCATCGGACGACGACCAGCATCGCCGGCACCGCCGAGCACAGGGCCAGGACCGAGGCGGCCCGCGCGGTGACGGTGCGCCGGACGGGCGGACGGGGTGGGGAGTCGACGGGGGCGGCAGGCATGACTCGATCCTCGCCCACCGGCGGACGGACCCACGGCCAAACGCCGAACGTCGCCCCGGCCCGGTCAGCCCAGCGCCCGCAACCCCGGTACCAGCGTCACCAGGACCGGGATCACCGGGACGAGCGAGGCCAACGCCGTCAGACGCAGTCGGCGGGCCGCGGTGAGCCGGTCCGGCGGAGTGAGCAGGCGGTGCACCCGCTGCGGAACATGGGCCTGCGCGGTGGGGCAGGGGCCGAAAACGCCCCGGTCCTCGTTGAGTTCGACGAGCGCCAGCGCGGTCGTCAGCCGGCCGAAGCGGCGCGAGGCCATGTCGTCGGCGGCGAGTTCGACCAGGCGGTGCATCTCGTCGCGGAACGCGGCGAACACCGGCACCTGGGGAAAGCCCCCCGCCAGCGCGGCCGAACAGTGCAGCAGCCAGTCGTGCCGGGCCCGTGCGTGACCCTGCTCATGGGCGAGGACGGCGTCCAGCCGGCGCCCCTTCAGACGGCGCAGCGCGGCCGTGCTGACGACCAGCCGCGGTGGAGCACCGGGCAGCCACCAGGCCTCCGGCCGCTCGCCCTCCAGGACCACGAGCCGGTCGGCGCCGGGCTGCTCGCCGGGCAACAGCGGGGCACGGACGAGGAGTTCGGCACGTCGGTGGTTGCGGCGCGCCCGGGCCCGTACGACCTCACGGACCAGCATCGCCGCGCTCCACACCCCCGCGCACGCCAGCGCCACCGCGGTCGTCGGCGCCCAGGCGCCGGCCGCGCCGAAGGCGTAGGCATCCACCACCGCACGGGGAGCCGTGGCGAACACATGGCCGCGCACCGCCTGCCAGGCGGCCGCCGCGCTGAGGGTCATCGACAGCGCGCAGCACAGCAGGACGCCGGCCACCACGCACTGCCAGGCCCACAGGGCGACCACCGGTTCCCGGTCCGTCCAGTCGGCCCGGGCGAGCAGCCGGGGAGCGGCTACGGCGGTCAGCGCGCCGAGCAGCAGCAGGACCGCGGGCACCATCATGCGATCACCCTATGAGCGGCCGACCGCTCGGAACACGGTTCCCCGCGCCGAAGTGACACAGACCACGGCCCCAGGGCATGCCGTGCGCCCGGCCCGCGTCCGGCCCGGCCCGCGTCCGGCCCGGCCCGCGTCCGGCCCGGCCCGCCTCGCGGTCTCACTCGGGGTACGTCGGCGGCACGGTGCTCACAGGAGCAGCGCCCACAGGGGCAGCGCTCACAGGGTCAGCAGCATGGCGACCATCGCCATCCCCATCGACAGTCGGCACGCCCGCGCCAGCTCCGGCCGGTCGCCCCAGCGCAGGACTCCGGCTCCCGGCGTCCCTGGACCCGCACCAGCGCCCGCGCCCCCACCGGCGCCGGCAACCGCCGTCGCGGTCACCGCCGGCACCAGCCGGGCGCCCGACAGCAGGACGTAGCCGGCGAAGTACAGCAGCAGGACGCCGGTGAGGAGGGGGATGCCGGATCCGGCGTGCCCATGGTGGTGGGACTCCGGCGCGGCGGCCATGACGACGGACATGTAGACCATGGCGCCCGCGCCCACCAGGTGGTGCAGATGGTGCGGGCTCGTCCGCGCCGACCACAGCGCGCGCAGTGCCGCCGCGCCGAAGACGGCCGCGTAGCCGGGCCAGGCCCACGCCGGCGGGGTGAACACGGCCGCGGGCACGGCCATGGCGGCCATGCCGAAGCCCATCAGCGCCTCGCCGCCCGCCGCGCGGCGCTGCTCCTCCACGGGGCTGCGCATGCGCAGCAGACAGTAGGCGCCGGTCGCCGCGCAGAGCGCGACCAGCAACCAGCCGGGCGAAGCCGGTCCGTGCACCCGCCACCTCCCCGTTCGACGGTTCCGGGCCGCCGGGCGGCGATCCGGTCGGTCGCTCTTGCGATGCCCGGGGCACGCGGTGCGCACACGAGCGCAAAGGTGTACGCGGGGAGCATTCCCGGGGGCACGAGCCCTCACCCCATGCCCACGGGCGGCACACGGCCAAAGTTCTTTACTAGTAAAACACCTGTTAAACTTATCCCATGAGCAGTGCGACCCCCACCCCCGACCCCACCCTCACCCCCGCGACACGCCCCGCCCGCCGCCTCCCGCTCACCAGCGTGCTGAGGCTGGGCCGTCCCTCCGACATCTGGTTCAAGCCCGCCCTGAGCGTCGTCGTCTCGGTCGCCCCGCCCAATCTCACGCTGCTCGCCCTCGGCAGGCTCGACCTGGCCATGTACACGATGGCCGGATCGCTGTGCGCCCTGTACGCCCACAACCGCCCCTATGCCGCGCGGGCCCGCGTCCTGGCGTGGGTGGTGCTGGGCATGCTCGGTGGTCTCGCGCTCTCCCTGGTCGCCGCCTCCCTCACCTCCGACGCGGTCGTCCTGGTCGCCGTCGGCGCCCTCATGGCGGCCGTGCAGAAGGCGCTGTGCGACGCCACCCGCGTCGGCCCGCCCGGCAACGTCGTCCTGACCTTCATCAGCTCCGCCTCCCTGTTCGTCCCGCAGACCCTCGGCCAGATCCCCGGCCATCTGGCACTGGCCGCCGCCGCGGCCGCGTGGGCGTGGCTGGTCGGCATGGCGCCCGGCCTGCTCCGCCCGCACGGCCCGGAACGCCGCGCCACCGCCCAGGCGCTGGACACGGCCGCCGCGTACGCCGCCACGCGCGGTACTTCGGACGGCCACGCCCGGACCCGTGCCGCCGCCGCCACCGCCGTTCAGGCGGCCTGGCAAGCCCTGTCGGCCACCGGCGCGCGCCCCGGGCCCCGGCGCGCCCTGGAGCGTCTGATCGTCCGCGCCGAGGTCGCGCTCGCCGCCCCCGACGAGACCGACCCGGACCGGCTGCGGAGCTGGGCGCGGCAGCTGCGCGGCACGGGCCCGGTTCCGAGTGCCGGCGAGACGGCGGCGGCCACGGAGGAACTCCTCGGCGTGCACGCCGAGGACGCCGCCCCGCACCGCCCCTGGTGGAGCCGGCTCGGCCCGCTCGCCCCGGTCGCCGTGCGCACCGCCCTCGGCTGCGCGCTCGCGGGGTACGCCTCCCTTGCGCTCGGTATCGGCCGCCCCTACTGGGCCCTGGTCACCGCGGCGTCCCTCTACCAGGCCAACCTCGCGCTCACCTGGAGCCGGAGCGTCCAGCGCGTCGTCGGGAACCTCGTCGGCGTCCTCGTCTTCGCCGCGATCGCCCCGCTCGCGCACTCCGGCGGCCTCGCCCTCGTGCTGTGCTGCGCCGCCCTCAACTTCGGCGCCGAGGCGCTGATCGGCCGGAACTACTGGCTCGGCACGATCTGCGTGACCCCGATGGCGCTGCTCATCACCGAGTTCGCCGGACGGCAGGCCGAGGGCGAGCTGATCACCGAGCGGGCCGTGGACACCGTCGTCGGCGCCCTGGTCGGCTTCGCGGCCGCCGTCGCCGTCACCAACCGCCGGACCGGCGACCGCGTCGAGCACGCCCTGACCGCCGTCGACCGGGCCCGCGAACGCGCCGCGCGCCTGCTCGCCGAGGAACGGCCCGCGCCCGCCGCGCTGGAGGCCGCCCGCCGGAGCCTGGCCGCCGCGCTGGTCGAGCTGCGCGCCACCGTCGACGCCGCGTCCGGCGAGTGGTGGCAGCGTGCCCTGCCCCAGGAGCGGGTCGTGCTCACCGAGCAGTCCGCACACCGTACGCTCGCCGCGACGGTACGACGCCTGGGCCTCGACGCCCCGGTGGCGAGCACGGGCAGGACGACGGAGGACGTACGGCCATGAGGGCGCACAACGGACGGCCGGAACCGGGGGAAGCGGCATCCGGAGAGGCGGTCGCGGGGGAAGCGGCGGTGAGGCGGACGGCGCCCGGAGAAGCGGACGCCGCCGAGGGCCACGGGCGCCCTTCGCCGTGGCCCACCGGGCCCGGGCCGCAGCCGGTCCCCGGCGACGCCCGCGACGACACCGTGGCCGGAGTCGTCCGCCAGTGGCGGGCCGTCCACCCCGACCTGGACACGGGCCCGATGGAGATCATCGGCCGCGTCAACCGCTGCGCCGCCCTCCTCCAGCAGGCCGAGGACGCGCCACTGCGCCGCGCGGGGCTCAGCCGGGCCGAGTTCGACCTGCTCGGCGCGCTGCGGCGCACCGGCCACGAGCTCACGCCGAGCGAACTGGCCCGCGAGACGTTCTCCTCGGGCGCCGCCGTCACCAAGCGGCTGAAGCAGCTGACCGAACGCGGCCTGGTGGAGCGTCGCGGCGACACCCGTGACCGCCGCGTGGCCCACGTCCACCTCACGGAGGCCGGGCGGGACCTGGTCGACGGCATCCTGCCGGAGCAGCTCGCCTACGAGCGGACCGTCCTCGCCGGACTGGACGGCGAGCGGCAGGACGAACTGGCCGGCCTGCTGTGCGTGCTGCTGGCCCGCCTGGAAGGCCGTCAGGGCGTGGCACGGACGACAGGGTGAGCCGGCGCCGACGGTGCGGCGAGCAGGGGCCGGCGGGCCTGGCGGGGGCCGACGGCGGGGTGACTCAGATTCCCTCCGGTCGGGGCTCCTCGTCCCCGGCCACGTAGATCCCGAACGCCGCGCCCTGCGGATCCCGCAGCACCGCGATACGGGGCCCGCCCTCCACGGACGTGGGCTCCTGGAGGGCCTTGCTGCCGGCCCGCACGGCGACCTCTGTCGTCGCGTCGACGTCCTCGACCGCGAAGTACGGCAGCCAGTGCGGGGGCACATCGGCCGGGAAGCGTTCGTGCAGCGCCGTCACGCCGCCGAAGTCCATGCCGTGCATGCCCCACTGCGTGTACCACTCCGAGGCGTTGACGCTCCACCCGAAGACGCTGGTGTAGAAGTCCCGGGCCCGCCGCACGTCCCGGGTCGCGAGCTCCACCCAGCCCAGCGCGCCGGGCCGGTTGAACACCCCCGCGCCCGGGAATTCCTTGGCCTGCCACATCTGGAAGGCCGCGCCGGACGGGTCGAGCGCCACGGTCCGGCGGCCCTCGTCGAAGATGTCCATGGGACCGCGGATCACCGTCCCGCCGGCCTCCACCACCCGGTTCGTGGCCTTGTCGGCGTTGGCGACGGCGAACGTGACGTTCCAGGCGACCGGCTGCGTGGGCCGGTACAGCGGGCCGATGCCCGCGACCGCCGCGTCCCCCAGCCGGGCGATGGCGTATCCGCGCAGTTCAGGACGGGGGTCCGTCTCGCACCGCCAGGCGAAGACCTCTCCGTAGAACTGCTGCGCCGCCGCGAGATCGCTGGTTCCCAGCTCCGCCCAGGAGGGGCCGCCGATCACCGGTTTGTCGAACTCCATGGCATTCCTCCGGGAAGGCTCGCCCCCACCACAAGCACGCTATCGCCGGTCACCCTCGGTGGCCAGTGGGAGCCGTCCCGGAGCCGTCCCGGCCGCGTCCGCCTAGATTCCCGCCCGGTAGCGCAGCGGATGGTCCGCCGGTACCTCGACGAGGACGATCGGCGTGCCGTCCGGGTCGGCGATCCACATCTCGATCAGTCCCCACGGCTCCCGCACCGGCGGGCGTACGATCTCGACGCCCCGCTCGCGCAGCTCCTCGTGGGCCGCGGCCACGTCCGCCACCTGGAGCCACAGCCGCACGGCGGGGGAGCGCGGGGCCTCGGAGCGGCCCGACAGCTCCAGGAAGCCGCCGCCGAGGAAGTAGACGGTGCCGCGCTCCGGACCCGTGCCGAACTCGCGGTAGACGGCCAGTCCGAGCTGCTCGCCGTAGAAGACGCGGGAGCGCTCGGGGTCGGTGGGCTGGAGCAGCGTCCGGCTGCTGAGTACGTGCACCATGCTGCCGGAGCCTAGGGCCTGTCCGGCGGATCATGTCGCAGACGCGGGGCCTGGCACGCAGACCACGCTCACCTGGGTCGAACCGGCGCTGTGGATTCCCTGCGACCTGATCCGCCGGACAGGCCCTAGTGGCAGGATTGCCTTCGCCCCCGCCCTGCCGCGCCCGAGAACCCTCGGCCGCGCCCGAGACCGAAAGGCATCAGCCATGGACACCGCCGCCCTCGGAATGACCTTCCGTGACGCCACCGACGCCGACGTCGACACCCTGGTCGCGCTGATCGAGTCGGCGTACCGGGGGGAGTCCAGCCGGGCGGGTTGGACCACCGAGGCGGACATCCTCCAGGGGCAGCGGACGGACCCGGAGGGCGTGCGGGCCGTGATCAAGTCGCCGGACAGCAGGCTGCTGACGGTGGAGCGGGACGGCGGCGTGGTCGCCTGCTGCCAGCTCGAGCACCGCGGCGCCCACGCCTACTTCGGCATGTTCGCGGTGAGCCCCACCCTCCAGGGCGGCGGCCTGGGCAAGCTGATCATCGCGGAGGCGGAACGCCAGGCCCGTGAGACGTGGGGCGTGACCGAGATGCACATGACGGTGATCTCCGTGCGCGAGGACCTGATCGCCTGGTACGAGCGCCGCGGCTACCGCCGTACGGGACGGATGACCCCCTTCCCGTACGGCGACGAGCGCTTCGGCATCCCGCAGCGCGACGACCTCCAGTTCGAGCTGCTGGTCAAGGAGCTCGCGTAGCCACCACGCCGCCGGCCGGCGTCACCCGGTGAAGCGGCCGGTGCGGCCGGTGCGTCTCACGCGGTGAAGCGGCCGGTGCGTTTGATCTCCGGGAAGTCCGTGGTGGCTCCGTCCAGCTCCAGGGCGCGCACGAACCGGAGATGGGCCAGGGTGTTCACCACCCAGCCGATGATCCTCAGGTCCGCCGCGCGCGCGTGCTCGACGATCTCCAGGGTGAGCCGGCGGATGTTGAGGACGAGGGTCGCGGCGCCGACCGCACCGGCGCGCTCGACGACCTCCGTGCCGTAGTGGTCGGCGACCAGGGCGGTACGGACGCCGGGCACCAGACGCGCGATCTCGGCGATCGCCTCGTCGTGGAACGACAGCACCTCCACCCGGGAGACCAGATCCCGCCGGCGCATGACCTCCGCCAGCGCCCGCGCCGCCGACACGTCCTTGATCTCGGCCTGGAGCGGCGCCCGGACCGCGTCGAGGACCTCCTCGAAGACCGGGATCCGCTCGCCCTTGCCGGCGTCGAGCGCGCGCAGTTCGGCGAGGGTCTTGTCGGCGATCGGACCGCTGCCGTCGGTCGTGCGCTCCACGTCGGCGTCGTGCATGACGACGAGTGCGCCGTCCTTGCTCAGGTGCAGATCGAGTTCGATGGCGTCGAGGCCGGCCTGCTGGGCGGCGACGAAGGAACGGAGGGTGTTCTCGGGTTCGACACCCATGACTCCGCGGTGACCGATGGTAAGGAAGTTCAAGGTTCAACTCGCTTCCGTCGACGGCGGCTCGGCACGCACGCGGACCTTCAGGGACCTCGTCGTCCACGCGGCAGTGCCGCAGCCTAACGGCCCGGACCCGCGTTGAACCCATGCGTACACGGGGCAGTGGGGTGACGGCCGGGACGCGACGGGCCCGTGGTCACCTGGATCGTCACTCCGTCGTGGGCGAGTCCGGCGGATGTTGACCGCGGTGGCACGAGGCCGTCCCCCCGTCGCCGGAGGCCGGAATCCGACCCCGGATCCGGAGCGGATCCAGAGAGGATCCGGAGCTGCTCCGGCGCGGTGGCTCACCCGACCGGCCTAGCGGAAGTGGCCGCGTCCGGGGTGGCCGACAGGAAAATGGGCGGCGGTGACGGTCGGCGGCAGGATAATTTTCGGAGGGCGCCCTTGCTGCGAGAAACCCGACATGTATACGGTCTTCTTACGCGAGCTTCTCCCGTGGAGGATGGGTCATGACGGAAATTCTTGTGCAAGTGGGTGCGGAGGGACAGGTTCCTCCGGTGAGCAGGGTGGTTGAGCACCCGTCATGGCCCGTGCTCAAGGATGCCGTGGAGCAGATCCGGCCATGGCAGTCGAAGGACGGCTCCATCGACTTCGAGGCCGAGGGAGCCCCGGCCCGGGAGGACGTCGAGGCCGTCCTGGGCCGCGTGATCGACGCGGTGGAGGAGCTGTCCCCGCTGCTGCCGCACGACGCCGCCTACCACGAGGCTCTGGCCAAGGACCTCCGGCGCTGGGCCGAGGGCGGCTTCCAGGTGCCGGACTTCCTCGACTCCCTGCTGGCCTTCCAGCCCGCCGCGCACCGCGAGGACGGCCTCCAGCACCTGGTCGTCTTCCCGATGTACACGCAGAACGGCAACCCGGACCGCAACCTCGAGGCGGTCGTGCTGCGCATGGTCTGGCCGGACTGGCTGGCCGAGCTGGAGCGCACCCGCTACGACAACCCGCTGTTCTGCGGCATCACCTTCGAGGACTTCACGGCCGGCTACGACACCAACTCCGCCGTCCTGTTCCCCGAGACCATCGCCGTGCGCGAGGCCCCGGAACGCTTCTCCTGGGGCGGCATCTTCTGCGACCGCGAGGCCGCCCGCTTCCGCCGGGTGACCGCCGCCGCCGTCGACCTCCTGGGCCTCGACCTGCCCGAGGACATCGCCGCCATGGTCCACGACCAGAAGCGCTGCGAGGAGGCCTTCGTGCTCTGGGACATGGTCCACGACCGCACCCACAGCCACGGCGACCTGCCGTTCGACCCGTTCATGATCAAGCAGCGCCAGCCGTTCTGGATGTACGGCCTGGAGGAGCTGCGCTGCGACCTCACCGCCTTCAAGGAGGCCGTGCGGCTGGAGAAGGACGGCGTCCCGCAGGCCCGTGACGTGCAGTACGCGGTGCTGTTCGACCGCATGTTCCGCTTCCCGGTCACCGGCGAGCGCGTGCGCAACTACGACGGACTCGGCGGCCAGCTGCTCTTCGCCTACCTGCACAAGCACGACGTGGTGCGCTGGACCGACAACAAGCTCTCCATCGACTGGGAGCGCGCCCCGCAGGTCACCAACCAGCTGTGCGCCGAGATCGAGAAGCTGTACCGCGACGGCATCGACCGTCCGAAGCTGGTGCACTGGTTCGCCGGCTACGAGCTGGTCTCCGGCTTCCTCGCCCCGCACCCCGGCTCCAAGTGGGCCAAGGGCCCCGACGCCCTGGACCTGACCCAGCCGCCGCGCAAGCTCGTCGACGACGTGCTTCCGGACGAGTTTCCGCTGAGCATGTTCTACGAGGCCCTGTCCAAGAAACTGAAGAACGTGATCGCCTCCACCAAGGGCATCACGGCGGACAGTACCGAGCGGGTCGCCGCGTGAGCGACCGCACCGGGAAACTTGCTCAGGAGGAGAAGATGGGGAACGGCAACGGGCCACTGAGCGGTGCGGTGATCGCGGTGGCGGGCGCGGGCGGACCCGCCGGCCGGGCGGCGCTGCTCAGGCTCGCCGAGGCGGGCGCGACCGTGGTCGGGGCGGACAACGACCCAGAGCGGCTCTCCCAGGCCGTCGACGCGGCCCGGTACGCCTGCGGCGGCGCCACCGTCACCGGGGACACCGTCGACCTGCTCGACCTGAAGTCCACCCAGGACTGGGCGGCCCACGTCGAGAAGGACTTCGGGCGGGTGGACGGCCTGGTCCACCTCGTCGGCGGCTGGCGCGGCAGCGAGACCTTCACCAAGACCAGCCTCGACGACTGGGACTTCCTGGAGCTGCTGCTCATCCGCACGGTGCAGCACACCTCCCTCGCCTTCCACGAGGCGCTCCAGCGCAGCGAACGCGGCCGCTACGTCCTGATCAGCGCCGCCGGCGCCACGAAGCCCACCGCGGGCAACGCCGCCTACGCCGCCGCCAAGGCCGCCGCCGAGGCGTGGACGCTGGCGATGGCCGACTACTTCCGCAAGGCGGGGGGCCCTGAGGGGCCGACGTCGGCGGCTGCGATCCTGGTGGTGAAGGCGTTGGTGCACGACGCGATGCGCGCCGAGCGCCCCAACGCGAAGTTCGCGGGCTTCACGGACGTCAAGGACCTGGCCGAGGCCATCACCGACGTCTGGGACAAGCCCGCCGCGGAAGTGAACGGAAACCGTCTGTGGCTGACCGAGAAGCCGTGAACCCTCCCAGGACCGACGCGCGTCGCCATCACGACCCGGAGGTCCGCGGTTTCGCCAGCGACAACTACGCCGGGGTCCACCCGGAGGTGCTCGCCGCCCTGGCCCTGGCCAACGGCGGGCACCAGGTCGCGTACGGAGAGGACGACTACACCGAGAACCTCCAGCGGATCGTCCGCAGCCATTTCGGCGCCGGCGCCGAGGCGTTCCCGGTGTTCAACGGAACGGGTGCCAACGTCGTCGCACTCCAGGCCGTCACCGACCGCTGGGGCGCGGTGATCTGCGCCGAGAGCGCGCACATCAACGTCGACGAGGGGGGCGCCCCCGAGCGCATGGCCGGCCTGAAGCTGCTCACCGTGCCGACGCCGGACGGCAAGCTCACGCCCGAGCTGATCGACCGGCAGGCCTACGGCTGGGAGGACGAGCACCGCGCCATGCCGCAGGCCGTCTCGATCACCCAGAGCACGGAGCTGGGCACCCTCTACACGCCCGAGGAGATCCGGGCGATCTGCGAGCACGCCCACGCGCACGGGATGAAGGTGCACATGGACGGCTCCCGCATCGCCAACGCGGCCGCCTCCCTGGACGTCCCCATGCGGACGTTCACCAACGCGGTCGGCGTCGACATCCTCTCCCTGGGCGGGACGAAGAACGGCGCGATGTTCGGCGAGGCGGTCGTCGTCCTCGACCAGGACGCCGTCCGGCGGATGAAGCACATCCGCAAGATGAGCATGCAGCTCGCCTCCAAGATGCGCTTCGTCTCGGTGCAGTTGGAGGCCCTGCTGGCCAGGGACCTGTGGCTGCGCAACGCCCGGCACGCCAACGAGATGGCCCAGCGGCTGGCGGAGGGCGTGCGGGCCGTGCACGGGGTGGAGATCCTCCACCCGGTCCAGGCCAACGGTGTCTTCGCCCAGTTGCCGCACGACGTGAGCGAGCGCCTTCAGAAGCGGTTCCGCTTCTACTTCTGGGACGAGGCGGCGGGTGTCGTGCGCTGGATGTGCTCCTTCGACACGAGCGAGGACGACGTGGACGCCTTCGTGGCGGCGCTGAAGGAGGAGATGGCCCGCTAGCGGGGCCGCCGGGCTGTCGGGCCGCCGGGGCCGGCGCCGAGCTGCCGGTGAGATCTGCATAGTTATGCGATCACTTGAAAAGTCATTGACTGGCGAGTGATCGCATTTCTATGCTCTGCGACCATGGAGCTGATCCAGAACACTCCCGACCTGTCCGCCTATTTGGCCGCGGACGAAGCGATCGACCACGACCATCCGGTGGTCCGCGAGACGGCCGCGCGCCTCGCCGAGGGGGTGGCGGACTCGTATGCCTATGCGCGATCCGCGTACGAGTTCGTGCGCGACACCATCCCGCACTCGCAGGACTCCGGCGACCCGCGCGTCACCTGGCGGGCCTCCGACGTCCTGACGCGACGCACCGGCATCTGCCACGCCAAGGCCCATGCGCTGGCCGCCCTGCTGCGGGCCGAGGACATCCCGACGGCGCTGTGCTACCAGCGGCTGACGTACGACGACGGCGGCGGGCACGTGGTGCACGGCCTGGTCGCCGTACGGTTCAACGGCGCCTGGCACCGGCAGGACCCACGCGGCAACAAACCGGGCGTGGACGCCCAGTTCTCCCTCGCCGGTGAACGGCTGGCCTTCGTTCCGGACCCGAGAGCGGACGAGACGGACTGTCCAGAGCTGTACGCCGGGCCGCATCCGGCCGTGCTGAGCGCCCTCAAGGCCGCGCCCGACCGGCCGTCGCTGTCGAGGGCGCTCCCCACCGCGCTCTAGGGACGAGGCCGGTACTGGTCGCTCATCGTCGGTGTGGAGTTGTGCATCGCGATGCTGGTGTAGGAGGTCCGGTCCGTGCGTGCCTGGATACGGCTGGCCTGCTCGATCAGGAGCCCGTCGGCGTTCTCCGTGGCGCCGCTGCGGCGTCGCAGCAGCGTGACGACCAGCAGCAGCGCCGCCGAGCCGAGCAGACCGAACAAGACACCGAGCGCGACCATGGACATCCCCCGTCCGCTGCACCAGGACAGACTGACCGTCAGATTAGCGCCGCCCGCCCGCGCCGTTCCAGTGATGGATCAGTGCGCCGTGGCCATGCGGAGCTGTTCCGGGGTCGGGGCCGTGCCGCCGAGGTGGGCGGGCATCCACCAGGTGTCCTCCGGGCCCTTGGGGCGTACAGGGTAGGCGCGCTGGGCCGCCTCCAGCAGCTCCTGGACGCGCTCGCGCAGCCGGCGGGTGATGACCCCCGCGTACTGGTCCCGAGGGGCCTCCACGGCCTCGCCCACCCGGACCGTGATGGGGGTGTGGCTGCGCCGGAAGTTGCGCGGATGGCCCTTGGTCCACAGCCGCTGGGTGCCCCAGACGGCCATCGGGATCAGCGGGACACCGGCGTCCTGGGCCAGGCGGGCCGCACCCGACTTGAAGCTCTTGAGGGTGAAGGACTCGGAGATGGTGGCCTCCGGGAACACGCCGATGACCTCGCCGGATTTCAGCGAGTCCAGCGCGTGGGCGTAGGCCGCCTCGCCCTGGGAACGGTCCACCGGAATGTGCTTCATGCCGCGCATCAGCGGACCGGAGATCCGGTGCCGGAAGACCGACTCCTTGGCCATGAAGCGCACCAGGCGCTTCTGGGGAAGCGCCGCCAGGCCGTTGAAGATGAAGTCCAGGTAGCTGATGTGATTGCTCACCAGCACCGCGCCACCCGAGCGCGGGATGTTCTCCGACCCACGGCAGTCGATCTTGAGGTCCCACACCTTGAACATCGTGCGGGCCAGGCCGATGACCGGACGGTAGACGAGCTCTGCCATGGGCGGGGTGGACCCTTCTGTCTGCCAGGGACGGGGACTCCCGGCAAAGTTACGCTGCCGTAGGTTTACGGCCTGTCGCAGATCGTGCCCGAAGAACGGCCGGGGGGCCAGTCAGCGTGCCCGTCCCCGGCGAGATCCTCGTCACGTCGGGGGAATCCTCGCGGGCCGGTGAACGCTGAACGGGGCGACAGCGGCGCGCTCACGGCGGCGCTACGGCGGCCGCGCGGCGACGGCCGCGCGATGACGGCGGAACAGGAGAGAACAGGTGGGCGGACGGAGCGGGGACCGGCGGCTGGGCGCGGCCGAGTTGGGTGAACGGCTGGGGGCACGTGCCACGCTGGTGCAGTTCTCCACTGCCTTCTGCGCCCCCTGCCGGGCGACCCGCAGGGTCCTGAGCGAGGTGGCCGGCATGGTCCCCGGGGTCGTCCACGTCGACATCGACGCAGAGGACCACCTGGACCTCGTGCGCGAACTGGACATCGTCAGGACCCCGACCGTGCTGGTCCTCGACGCCGGTGGCCGCATCGTGCGGCGTGCGGCCGGACAGCCCCGCAGGGCGGACGTCATCGCTGCCCTCGGAGCGGCGGTCGTGGGCCCCGGCCCGGCCCAGTGAGCCATCTCGCACGTTCAGGGGCGTACTTGACTGCGCGTACCACCTATCGTCAGCCTGACTGTATGCCTTGGGAACTCCTTCGACCCGGACGGGAACGCCGTCGGACGGCCGTCCTCGCCCGCACCGCGAGCGCGCGCTGTCCGGACTCCTGAGCAGCCACGGATCCCGCGCCTCCCTCCATCAGAAGGACAACTCCATGACGGCCCCGTCCGACCTCGTCTCGCCCGCCGCCGCCCGGCTCGCCTCCCCCGATCTGCTCCGCTCCGTCTTCCGGCGGCACGCGGCAGGTGTCGCGGTGATCACCGCACTCGACGAGGCGGGACCGGTCGGCTTCACGGCCACCTCCCTGACGTCCGTCTCCGCCGA